>NZ_JBEXOP010000009.1:0-203877 GCF_040611575.1 Streptomyces sp. NPDC006610 | reverse complement strand
TGCAACGCGCCCAGCGCCGTCGACCCGTCCGCGTTCCGCTTGAACCAGATGTTCGGGAACGCCAGGAACCGGTGCCACGCCACCCCCATGTCGGTCTTGAGGGAAACCGTGATCATCCAGATGAAGGAGACGCTGATCTTCAGGCCGGCGACACCGTAGACGAGGTTCTCCCGGACGGCCGGGCTCATGTCCCCGAACCACGCCACCAGCGGATAGGACAGGAAGTAGGAGGCCTGGTAGCCGCCGACGCCGTGCAGGGCGCCCTCCAGGGCGTGCAGGACCACGATGCAGGTGCCCACGACGACGATGACCGTCTCGACGAAATACGCCTGCCCCGTACGCGAGCCCGCGAAGCGGGACTTGCGGCCCGCACCGGAGGGCCGGCTGAGCTGGCGCACGGCGATCAGCACCAGCACCCCCAGCACCGTCATCACGCCCAGGAACTCCACCATCATGTTGTAAGGCGTGAAATGACCCAGCACCGGCAGCACCCAGTACGGGTCGAACAGCTGCACAGTGGCGTTCACCAGCGTCAGCAGCAGGGTGTAGAAGCCCACCGCGACGAACCAGTGCGCCGCCCCGATGACGCCCCAGCGGTTCATCCGGGTGTGCACGACGAACTCCCGGGCCAGCGTCGCACTGCGCTGGTAGGGACTGTCGGTCCGCGCCCCCTCGGGGACGGGCTGGCCGAGCCGTACGTGGCGGTAGATCTGCGCGACGGCCCGGCCGAACAGCGCGAAGCCGACCACCATCAGGGGCAGCGACACGATGATCGCGACGAGTTGCATTGAATGGGCTCCTCGAACCGGCGAAAGTCAGCTACTAAGCGGTAACTTAACCTTGTTGTCTGAGGCTACCCACTCACCGCCCCACAGCGCAGCCGCCCCGCGCGTGATCTGCACCGCTGCACCCCGCCCCACCGCCCCTGCCCCGCCCGCGAGTTCACCCCCACCCCCGCACCAGCCCGCCCGCCGCCCGGGAACACGGGAACCGCGCACGACCCGCACGAACGCACCCGAACCCGCACACCACGCACCCCACACCCCACAGCGGCACAGCGGCACAGGCCGGCACAGACGGACTCACCACCCAGCACGACGGCGAGCACCGACCAAGCGCACAGCGCAGCACACGCCGCGCAGGACACGACACCTCCCGGTAGGCACCGCGGCAGGCACGGACAGCAGTGCCGGACAGCCCCGCAGGCCGGAAAGGACGGGAACACCCCCCGGCACGGGACGAGGGGCCGTGACCCCTCCACCCGGCGCAGGCGGCCGGCACGGACCGGGCGCAGGAGCGGCAGGGAAGATCCGGACACCACACGGTACAGCGGCGGGCACAGACACAGTGCCGGGCCGCGGTACGGGCCGCGCAGGACACGACACCCCCCGGTACCGCGGCAGGCACGGACAGCAGCGCCGGACAGCCCCGCAGGCCGCGCAGGACGCCCCCGGGCACCGCCCCGATCCGGCACGAGGAAGCAGGCCACCGCCCGCAGGCGGCGCCGAACACGGACGCCGCGCAGGAACGGGTGCGGGCCGCGCAGGACGGGACACCCCCGGCACGGGACGGGGACGACGGACTCACCGCCCAGTGCGGCGGGCACAGACAGAGTGCACAGCGCCAGCACACGCCGCGCAGGACACGACACCTCCCGGTAGGCACCGCGGCAGGCACGGACAGCAGTGCCGGGCAGCCCCGCAGGCCGGAAAGGACGCCCCCGGGCACCGCCCCCATCCGGCAGGGGGAAGCGGAACACTGCCCGGTGCAGGGCGAGACGACGCGTCACCGCCCGGTGCGGGCAGCGCATGCCGGCCAGGTCCGGAACAGCCGCACCCGGCAGGAAAACGGGACACCGCCCCGGCACACGAATAGGACCGGCCACCGCCTCAACCCCGGCACGGGGCCGGCCACCCCGGGAGCAGGTCACCGCCCCGAAACCAGGCCACCGCCCGCCTCAACCCGGCACGAGGCACGAAGACGCACCCACCACCCCGGCACACGCACGGGAACGGGCCACCGCATCACCAGCCCCGGCACGGGGCCGGGCACCCCCGGGGAGCAGGTCACCGCCCCGAAACCGGGCCACCGCCCGCCTCAACCCCGGCACGAGGCACGAAGACGCACCCACCACCCCGGCACACGCACGGGAACGGGCCACCGCATCACCAGCCCGGGTGCGGGGCCGGGCACCGCCCGGGGCGGGCGGTGAGCACGGGCCGGATGCAGGACCCCCGTACCGGGCGGCAAGACGGGACAGGCCCCGATGCAGGACAGGGCCGGACACCGCCCGGGTACGGGCCGGAGCGGCGGGCCCACCGCCCCGGCACACGCACGGGAACGGGGCCACCGCCCCAGCCCGGGACGGGCCGGGGCAGGTCACTGCCCGGGACGGGCCGGGGGGTGGGTCACTGCCCGGTGCGGGCGGGGGACAGCGGGAGGGGAAGCGGCAGCGGGGCGGGCAGCTGCGGTTCGGACAGAGGGGTCTCCGGAGCGGCGACCAGGATCGACTGCTGCAGGCGGCGCAGCCGCGCGGAGGGCTCCAGGCCCAGGTCCCGCACCAGGGTGCCGCGCAGCCGGTGGTAGACGTCCAGGGCCTCGCCACGCCGGCCGGAGCGGTGCAGAGCGAGCATGAACTGGGCGTGCATGTTCTCATGAGTGCGGTAACGGCTGGTCAGCACCGTCAGCTCGGCCAGCAGTTCACGGTGACGGCCCAGACGCAGATCCGCCTCGATGCGCTGGTCCAGCGCACACAGCCGGCTCTCCTCCAGCCGCCTGGCCTCCATCTCCAGCCGGGCACCCGCCGCGACCCCCGCGAACGCCGGCCCGGTCCACAGCGCCAGAGCCTCCCGCAGCAGCCGGGAGGCATCCCGGAAGTCACCCGCGTCAATGGCCCGGTACCCCGCCCCGGCCAGCCGCTCGAACTCCCGCACATCACTGCGCCCCCCGCCCGAGACCAGCATGTACCCCCCGGGAACAGTCACCAGCACATCCTTCGCACTGCGCCGCCCCCCTCCCCCGCCGCCGGCCCCGCCCCCAGCCGGCTCCACACCCCCGCCCCAGGACACAGAAGCCCCGGAAGACACAGCGGGCCCGGAAAACACCCCAGAGCCCGCAGAAGCCGGGGAAGCGGCATCCGGCACAGCCGGGAAACCGGAAGAAGCCGGGAAGACCGGGGAGCCGGAAGAGACCGGGGAGGCGGCATCCGGCACAGCCGGAGAAACAGAAGAACCCGGGGAACCCGGGGAAGCCGGCGAAGCGGGAACAGCACCGGCACCGGGGCCGGCCGCGGCGGGCGCCGGCCGCTCCAGCGCCGCCGTGATCAGATCACGCAGCTGCAGCACATACGTCTGCAGCGTGGTCCGCGCACTGCGCGGCGGCCGGCCCGCCCACACCTCGTCGATCAGCGCCGACACCGGCACCACCTGATCGGCGTGCAGAGCCAGCAACGCCAGCACCTGCCTGGGCTTGGGCGCCGTAGGAGCGACCGACACCCCGTTCACTCTGACGTCCAATATGCCCAGTACGTCGATCTGCACGCCGTTTCCCCCCTGGGTGAGTGTGCTGTCGTCCGGCACCTCACGAGTACAAAACAGGCCGGACGGTTTGTCAACCGAAAACCAGTTGCGCTGTTTCACCGCGCGCTACAGCCAGACGTGCACGGTTTCAGCCATCCCGGCCCGCGACGTGCGGGTATATCCATTTCGCCGCCCCCGCCCACCCGCCCGCCCGCCCGGAACACCCCCCGCCCGACCACCCGGAATTCACCAACACAAACACTCCCCACCCCGGCACAGCACCCCTCCCCACCCCCCATAACATACCGCGCGTGCTGTTTAATTCGGGGGCCGCCCACACGTTCCAGACGCACCCCACGGCAACCCCACCGACCACCCCCACCGGACCCCAGGACCGCCACACCCCCGCCGGACCCCCCAAACCCCGGAACAAAAACCCCGCAAGAAGGACCGGAACAAACCCCCGCACCGGCACCGGCACCGCCCGCCACAAGGACACGGCACCGCCCACAGCACAAGGCAGGACACAGGGCACGGCACCCCACCCGACCCCGCGGGTACCCCCACCACAACCCGCCAACCCACCCCCGGACACGCCACCACCCCCCACACCCCCCACACCCCCCGCACACCCCGCACACCCCGGCACACCGGCACACCGGCACACCGGCACACCGGCACCGGCACCCCGGCACACCTAAAGAGCGCACAGAACCCGACGCGACACAAGACACACCCCCCGCACACCCCCCGGCCGCCACCCACGACAGACCCGAACACGCCACCACGCTTCTTCCAGCCCGGTACCCGGCCCGGTGCCCGGCCCGGTGCGGCCGGCGGTCCGCGGCCGTGTCGGCGTTCCCGCCGGGCGCCGCCCCCTCCCGTCCGATCGCCGATGCGTGGCCACCGCCGACGACCGCGAGGCCCTGCCCGCGCCGGACCGCCGGCACGCGCGCAGGACCTCCAGGATGGAGTCCGGGAAGCCGGTGTCCCAGCCGCCCTAGCGGGCCCGGAGGCCGCGGACCGGGGGATGCGCTCGCCGGCTGCGGGCCCGGGGGGCGGATGCGCGGGTTGCGCGCCCGGAAGCGTGGATACGGCGGGTGGTGGTGCGCATCTGTCAAGGGTGGCGGGGGAACCGAACACAACACCCGGCCCGGCGGCACCCGCCCGGCAGACCCCACACCAACCCAAGACCCGCCAGGCTCCCCCAGTCACCGCGGGGCAACCGGACCGCGAAACACCCGGCGGGGCCAGACCCAGCCGGACCAGGCCCGCACAGCACCACCGCGCACACCGGGAACGCCTTCACCACAAGCCACCCGGCACCGCCCCGCCGCCGCACTCCCCCACGCCCGGTTCCCCACCCCCCGACAACAGCCCCCACGCCGAAACCACCCGACACAAAAAGGCACGCCCCGGCCGTACCACCGCCCGGCACGACAACCCCCGCCCCCCCACCCCACACCCCCCGCACACCACCCGAAAATCAGCCCCCGCACACCCCGGCCACCGCCCCAGGCCCAGCCCCCGGACACCAACCGAAAACCAGCCCCCGCACACCCCGGCCGCTCCCCACCCCAGGCCCAGCCCCCGCACACCCCGCCGGGCCCCACCACACCACCGGGACGCCCCCCACAGGCGACCACAGCCGTCCGGAACCAGACCCCACACACCCCCTACACAAAACCGTCCAAGCGGTTTACCCCCCCTGTCAAACAATGCCGCAAGGCCCCCCGCCCCACCCACCGGCAACCCGCCGACACCAAACAGCAGACCCCCACGACTCAACCCCGCCCGGACACACCCACCCCGCACCCCACCAGACACCCACCCCCACACCCGCAACCCCAAACAGAAAAAGCACAGCAGACAAGCACACCACCATCACAGCCACGAACCCCGCCGTGTCCCGGGGCGTGCATTGTCCTGATGGGTGTGTCTGGGTTGTGGCGGGGGGCTCGCTTTTCGGGTGTGTGTTTCTTTTTCCGTCCGGGCGGTGGGAGAGGGGAATGGTTTTCCTGTGTCTGTGTGTCGGGCCGGGTATGAGGGCCAGGCCGCGAGGGCGGTGGGGGTGTGTGGGGGCGGGTCCTGCTGCGAGCGACACCCATCAGGACAACGCACGCCCCGCCTGCTCAGCACCAGCACCAGACACGGCACCACCAGAAACACCAGCACCAGACACGGCACCACCAGAAACACCAGCACCAGACACGGCACCACCAGAAACACCGGCCCCGGACACGGCAGCACCGGACACCGCGGAACCCGACGACACCACACCCAAAGAAACCGCACCACCACCGGCACCAGGAACAGACGACCCCACAGGAACAGACGACCCCGCAGGAACAGAAACACAACCCGGCACAGAAACCACAACACTCTCAGGAGCAGCAGCCAGCCACGGCAGACACAACGCCCAAAAACGCCGCACCCGCTCCGCAGACGACCACTCCCCGTCCACCATCCCCATCACCCCCAACCCCACCGTCCCCGCCACCACCACCGTCACCACATCCTCACCCCTCACCCCCGCCGCCAACTCACCCCCCTCCTCCGCCCGCACCGCCAACTCCCCCACCACCGACCGCCACCAACCCAGCACATCCACCCCACCCCGCCGCGACGGATCCGCACTCAACCTGAAACCCGCCCGCACCACCGGATCCCCCACCGCCAACAACACCCCCGAAGCCACCCCCACCAAACACTCCAAACCCGAAACCCCACCACCACGACACCCCTCAACCACCACCCCCACCCGCCGAACAGCCTCCGCCTCCACCTCACCCGCCAACGCATCCTTACCAGCAAAATGAAAATGCAACGCCCCCGCACTCACCCCCGCACGCCCACTGATCACCGACAAAGAAGCCAACGCATACCCCTCCACCGCAAACACCTCCGCAGCCGCACGCACCAACGCCTGCCGCGTACGCACCGCCCGCAACTGCCTCACCACCACAACCCCCAACCCCACACCCAACACCCAACACCACCAACAAACCGCACGCTTGGTATATTTACCAGACCCACCCCCACCACCACACCCAAGCCGGTATCAGGAAGCCGTCGTCGTCGAAACGCCAGGCGGCACCACCCAAGGGCGACGATCTGCGGCGGCAGGAAGACATGAGTCAGGGTGCCCGGGGCAGTGGCCGTCGCAGTCGGCTTACGGACCAGCGACTCGTCGGCATCGGCCGGCACATGCCGGGCGACCTGACCGGTCGGGCTCACTTCGACCGTGAAGCCACACGCCTCGGCCACCGGCGGCACGGCGCCGCGTGAGACGACCCGGCCCTTCACCCACGAGCGCACGAATTCGACCTCCATACGGATCCGTTCGCATGGAATGAGGAACGTTCTGTGTATTCCATGGGCCCACTTCGCCATGAAGCAGTACTCGGCAACGCCCCCGCCGGCTGTCCTGTCCCAGCCTCACCCGGCATGAGGCATGCCGAGGGCGATCAGCTCACGACCCGTCCTTTCAGTGACGGCATGCGGCGGACGGGTCGCCCGCCAGCCTGCTGCAAGGCGGAGCCGCTCAGTCGAGGGAGAGCGGGTCCCCGGACAACCACTTTCTCTGGTCCGTGAAGAGCGCCTCGGGCGGTTCGACGACCGGCAGCGGCTCGGGGTTGCGGTGGCCGTCGGCACAGCGGGCGAACGGTCCGGTGACCGGGTCCAGCAAGGCCCGCAGATGCGGGTCGACATGGTGGATCCACCAGTGCGACATGCCCAGCGCGGGGTCGAAGCGCAGGTGCTCCCAGGCTCTCCAGATGGAGTCCAGCCGGGAGATGGCCTCGGCGTGGCGGTACCACTCCGGGCACCACACCCGCCCGGACCCGGGGGTGGGGGCCGCTACGAAGTAGATGAACCGGTCGGTGACGAACTCGTTGACGTTCCCGTAGTACAGCTCCCCCGCGCGGGCGGAGTCCTCCTCGTCCCGCCGGATGTCGTCGAACGACTCGTCCCGCCCCTCGTCGTGGGGTGATGTCATGGCGTCAAGCTCCTCTGCGCAGCCGTACGGCGACGGCCTCGTCGTGGTGGCCGATACGGTCCAGCACCCGGGCGAACCGGACGAGGGCCCGGTTCAGGTCGGCCTGGGCCTGGGAATCGTGCGGGGCCTGGTCCACCAGTTCCCGATAGATGCGGACGGCCCGGCGCGCCGGCTGCACCGCGCGGGCGGCCCGGCGCCAGCCGTGCCGCCCGCACAGGCTCAGGGCCCGGGCGAGTCCCCCGAGGAGCGACGCGGTCTGGACCGGTGACAAGCCGGGGCGGTCGACCCGTGCCCGGCAGGCTTTCTCAGCCTCGACGGCCGTGCGCCACGCCGCCTCGTGGCGTCCCGTCATCGCTTGTGCCTCCGCCAGTCGCAGCAACGCGT
This sequence comes from Streptomyces sp. NPDC006610, assembly GCF_040611575.1. Taxonomy (NCBI): domain Bacteria; kingdom Bacillati; phylum Actinomycetota; class Actinomycetes; order Kitasatosporales; family Streptomycetaceae; genus Streptomyces; species Streptomyces sp. NPDC006610. Next base: position 195,978 of record NZ_JBEXOP010000009.1, on the reverse strand, counting down.
AGCAGAAGGCGATCTCCTGGCCGGCCGGGTCTGCGGCGAGCAGCCGCCGCCGCAGGCGCACCGCATGCTCCGCAACGGACAGGGCCTCGCGGAAACGGCTCGTCATCATCAGCGCACGGCACAGTTCCGTGCAGGTGTCGGCCAGGTACGTTTCGGCTTCCGGGTTCTCGGCCGCCAGGTCGGCCTGCAGCTCGTACGCCTCCCTCAGGACGGGGACCGCTCGGTCCTCCATGGCCCAGGACGTGAGGTAGCTGACGCCCAGGTCGTAGAGGCAGAAAGCCAGTTGTCGGCGCGCTTCCTCGTCCACGCGCGACAGCCGGCGGTAGTGCGGGAGTGCCTGGCGCAGCACGATGCGCACGGCGAGCTGCCTGCCGTGCTTCCAGTACAAGCCCGACAGGTCGATCAGGGCGGCGGCGTACGCCTCCCGGTAGAGGCTGGGAGCGTACTGACTGAGGTGGCGGCGGATGGCCAGGGCTTGGTTGTAGGCGGCGAGCGCGTCAGCCGAACGGCCCAGCGCGTCGTACGAGCGGGCGAGGCTGAGAGCCGTCTGGGACTGCGCCTTCAGGTTGCTCGCGCTGAGCGGCAGCCTGGCTCGCGCGTAGAGCCCCATCGCCTCCTCGCCGAACTTCACCGCCGCCTGGTGGTCCCCCTCGTCCGCGTGGAAGACGGCGAGCGTGCGGATCGACTGGGCCAGGTTGGGTTCGGCCAGTCCGTACGGACCGTGCGCCAGAGCCCGGTAGTGCCCGAGGGCCTCCTCGAGGTACTTCCGTGCCTCGGCGTGATCGCCGTCGTCGCGTCGGCTCCAGGCGTGGTTGTGCAGCAGCTGCGCCAGGGTGGGACTGTGGACGGCGGGGAGGTCCGCGACCAGCGGGCGCAGCAGTGCGATCGCCTCCTGCTCCAGAGCGATGGACTCGGCGGACGGCCGTTTGGCGACGGCATAGTCGACTGCCAGGACCATCAAGGCCTGTGCGAGGTCGGCGGCATAAGCGTCGGGGTTCTCCCTCGCCAGTTGCCGGGACGTCCGGACCGCTTCCTCGCTCAGGGCCAGCGCCTCCGCCGTCCGCTGGAAGCGCCAGAGGTTCGTGCCGCGTGCCACCAGGGCCCTGGGGAGGAGCAGGGGGTCCAGATCGGGGTATCGGTCCGCCAGCTCGCGGGCGCGCCGGACGGCCTCGGCCGTGTGGTCGTCGGACCTGGCGACCTGGTCGAAGTCGGTGGCCGTCGGGTCGAGTTGCCACACCACCTGCGACTGGTTGATCAGCGCCCGCACCAGGCCGCTTTCGCGTTGCTCCTCCGCCTCGCAGCCCTCCGCCGCCAAGGCGCGGAAGAGATCGAGCGCCTGCTCGCCGGCGCGGTGGGCGTCCCGCAGGCGTCCGGACATGCGCAGGGCGCGCGACCACAGCACCAGTGATTCGGCCCATTCCCTCCGGTGCGCCTGCGCCCCGTCAGCCACGAGCCGCTCGCGGAGCGCCGCGGCCTCGCCGGCGGTGTCGCGAGCGTCTTCCCACTCTCCGACAGCCAGGCTTCGTTCGGCCAGGTTGTGCAGCGCCCACGCCCGGTTGCGGAGCGACTGCGGCTCGTCGTCCGCGGTGTGGCTCAGCCGGCCGAGTTCACGGGCGACGTCGAGCGCGTACGTGCGCAGGACGTGGGACTGCTCGGGCAGGGTGTGGGAGTGGGCGCGGAGCACGGCGGCGGTCAGCGGCGCGTCGACGGGGGTGGAGCGCAGTGCCCGGCGCAACAGGTCGACGACGTCGTGCGCCCGGTCCGTGCGACCCTCGTTGGCGTGGGCCACGGCGGACCGGGCCAGCACGGTGAGGGTCTGGACGCGCTGGTGGTCCGGGGCTCGGACGAACACCCTGGTGAGCAGCTCGGGGTCACGGATGATCTGCAGGGAGGCGTGGTACTCCGCCAACCGGTCGGGCTCCAACTGGCCCCAGTGGCGGTCGTCGGGCGAGGGATACAGGTCACGGAGCCAGTCGGTGATCGTCTCGACCAGCCGTCCCGACTCGTTGGGCAGCGTCCGCGCGACGGTCGACCGAGCCTCCGCCCGGTCTTGCGCCGGGCACAGCACGGCGACCGCCACCGCCTGCGCGAGCAGCTTCTTCTCCCACCGACCCATCCCTCGTTCGTCGGCGGTGTCCTCCCAGTACGCCCTCTCATGCTGGAGGAGTCCGTCCTCCAGCGTGTCCTCCTCCTGCTGCGGGGGCCGAGCCTGGTGCAGCAGCGCGACCAGGGCCGCCATCTGCACGGTCAGCGCCGTCTCGGCGCTGGGACGGCCCTCTGTGGCCGGCGGGACCGGGAGGGACTCCGCGAGCCCGAGCCAGTCGGTGTCCCTCTCATCGGCGGCTTCCGCCAGACGGTGGGAGAAGTCCCTGGCAGCCGTCCGGAACGCGTGCTCCCGGTCCGCGGCGTCGGGGCTGAGCGCGTGCAGCCTGATCTCGCGGAGGGTGGCGCGCACCGTGTCCTGCCATGAGCCCAGTGAGCGGGCCAGCAGCAGCAGTCGCACCGGACGCCCGGTCTCTTCGCACTGCTTGCGCAGCTTCTCGACCAGGTCGGGACGGGACTCGGCGTAGTCGACGACCAGCAGCATCGGGTGCTGGACCGTGCGGAGCACACGCAGGTCGTCGGGCTCGCCCCGCACTTGGCCGACCACCCAGCCGAGGTCCCGCATCCGCGCCATCAGCTGGCGCGCCAGCCGGGTCTTGCCCTGGCCGCCCGGTGCGGTGAGCACCCGGAGGGAAGGAACGCCGCCGTGGTCGGCCCGGCACCACTGCTCCAGCAGGTCCAGCGTGTCCCCTCTGCCGTGGAACGACACCACCTCGGCGTTGGCCCGCAGCAGCATGGCGGGGGAAGTCACGTCCCGTCGAGGCGTCGCGGGCTCCAACAGGCCGGTCAGTTCCGCCGGTTCGAGCCGCGGGTCGACACCGGTCAGCTCGCGGACCACCGTGCGGAAGTCGTCGCACGCCAGCAGGTCCTCGCTGCGGGTGCAAGTGAGCCGTGTGCCGTGGCGTGGCCGGCGGTCCGCACGCACCACACCGAGCAGCGTTTTCTCCCCGACCGGGAAGACGGCCGCGCCCGACATCCCGGACCAGGGGGTGGTCCGGGCGGCGGTGGCTCCGTTGAGCCCGGCGACGTCGACCTCCAGCAAGCCGATGTCGTCGAGGATCTCGAACGTGGCACCGCCGTGCGGCCTGACCCGGCCCACGAGTTCCTCCCGGTCCCGGTTGCCACGGGCCCGCTGCTGCCGGGGGAAGCCCAGGGCGGAGACGGGGATTTCGGTACCGCCCGTCACACACCTGCCCCAGCGCTGCGGTTGTCGGCCGAAGGCGTCACGCAGCGGTTCGGGCGGCGTCCACCCCGGATCGTCGGCCGGGATCTCCAGGAGGGCGGCGTCCACCGGCCCGGTCTCGTCGTACCGGCGCCAGCGCACCGTCGCGAGGGACCGCACGTCGGACCCGGGCAAGGAGACGGTGATCCCGCCCTCGTCGTTCCGCGGCAGCAGGTGGGCGGCGGTCAGGACGAGCCGCGGCGCGATCAGGTAGCCGCTGCCGAAGCTCGCGGCGCGAACCTGGACGACCCGCTGTGCCTGCATGACCCGCCCTCCCGGTCGTGCCCGACCTACTCGACGTCGCCCACTTCCACGTCCCCGCCCCCGCGGAGCTGCGGTTCCAGACGCAGAGTCACGCGCTGTACGGACCGGGTCGCCCGCTCCCGACGGGCGTCGGCCTCCACGACGCCGAACCGCAGCGCCCCACCGCCGCTGCGCGTGCGCATCAGCTCCACCTCGAACTCCGCAGTGATCTCGCCGAGGACGAGCCGGAGTTCGGAACCCTGGGCGCGGCGCTGCGCCTCCGCGAGCTGGGTCCGCAGCACCTCGACGGCGTCCGCGAGATCCAACCAGTCCCCGTCCTGCCCCCCGTGCGTCATGGCCCCCACCCTCAGTCACCGCGCCCCTGTGTGACGGACATCGTAGTGTAACGGAGCGTCAAAGGGCCTGAACCGGCCGCAGGTTGCGCGGGCGTGGGCGGAGCGTGAGCCTCCACGGTCCTGTCTCGCACGAACGATGTACCGGTCCGGGCTCCGGCCCCCCGGCTTGGCGCCCGGAGCGCCCTCGTGAAGCACCCGTTCGAGCCGTCACACCCCGCCTGTCCCCTACTTGGCCGGGAAGAGCCGCAGCTTCGCGGTTTCCCCCGCGATGGCGAGAACGGCAATCGACAGTTCGTTGACGGTGGAGGGCCCGCCCTGGTCGGGGCGCTGCCCGAGCAGGTTGGAGGTGAATCCGCTCGGATCGACCGAGCTCAGGTCCACGCCCTCGGCGCCGACGGCGCTCACCGTGAACGGTCCCGCTCGAAGGCCGGCGGCCGGCGGGATCTCGGTGCCCTTCGTCACGACCACCGTGCAGCTTCCGTCCGCACACGCCCGCAGCTCGGCCGGTGTTGATGGCTTCATCGGCTTCACCGCGGTCGGCGACGGTGACGGGGAGGGCTTTGTGGGCGTGGGCGAGGCGGGCGACGGTTGGGCCGAACGAGAGAATGTGGCCGGACCGGGCTTCCCCACGTCGTCGCCCGAGTCGGAGCCGCAGCCGGTCAGCGCGGCGGCGAGGGCCAGGGCGCAGGCGGTCCCCGCCGGGCCGCGTGCCGCAGACAGCCTGGCCCTACGGCGGCGGGCCGGTGATTCCCATGTCGTCATGGGACCGTTCTAGGTGCGGGTGACCGGGAGGGGTCCCGCGCACCACCCCGTGGACCTGGCCTGGCCATGACGTGGCCGGCCCTGGACCCTCCGAGACCGCGCTTCGAAGGTTCAGTAACGGAGTCCTGTCGGCAGGACCGACGACTCGACGCTTTGGTTCGGTTCGGAATCCCTCGGTTGGGCGACATTGGGCGGATCGGCTTGAGAACGCCGAGCGTGCGCGCCTGCAATGTCACATGCGGCTCGGATCGGGTGCCGTGGTCGGCTGGAAGGGACGCAGAGTGGCGTGTGTGGGTGAGATGCTGCCGGACGACGGTCGGGTCGTGCTGTTGGAGGTCGCCGGGGGCCCGGTCGGCGTTCGACGCGTCTCCCGGGGGGCCGCTGTTGCCGGAGCAGCCGAAACCCTCCAGCAGGCGCTCGCCCGGGTTCGCCCCGCGCTCGGTGCGGTGGTGGACAGTGCCCGCACCCTGCCCAGTCCCCCCGGGTCGGTGTCCGTCGAATTCGGCATCACGCTCAGCGCCGAGGCGGGCGTCGTGGTGGCGCGTGGGTCGACCGAGGCCCACTTCACGGTGAGCATGCAGTGGGCGCATCCTGAGAAGTCCGCCGTCGCGGGGCAGCGTGATGGCGTCCATCGTCCCTGATGGCGAACTGCCGCAGGCCATCGCCCGGGTCTGGGACGCAGACGGGCAGGTGGTCGGCTGCGGCTTCCTCGTGGCGGAGCGAACGCTTGCCACCTGCGCCCATGTGGTGGCCAGGGCGTCGGGAACGGACCAGAGCGACCCCGTCGGCCCGTCCTTCGCGGTGATGGTCGACTTTCCGTTGCTGACCCCGCCCTCTGTACGCGTACCGGCAACGGTTTCCCGGTGGCAGCCGGTGGCGTCCGACGGGGGCGGCGACATCGCGCTGCTGGCCCTGGAGACAGTCGTCGAGGGCACCGCTCCGGCCCGCTTCGCGGGCGGAACGGCCTTGTGGGACCACCGGTTCCGTGTCCTGGGTTTCCCCTCGCGTACGGATGACCGCGGCGTGTGGGTGGACGGTCGGCTCCGCGCACCGGTGGGCAAGGGCTGGCTGTCGATGGAGGCCCGCGCTGCCCCGGGCGGGGCTCACATCGGCCGCGGTTTCAGCGGCGGCCCCGTCTGGGACACCGACCAGGGCGGGGTGGTCGGGATGACGGTGGCGGCCGACATGGGGGCGGACGCGACGACGGCCTACCTCATCCCGGCCGCGCTTCTGCTCGGTCTCGAACCAAGTCTGTGTTCGTCCCCTTTCCGAGGCCTGGAACCCTTCCGGGAGCAGGATGCGGCGGTGTTCTTCGCGCGGCGTGAGGACAGCGAACGGGTCGCGCGGGCAGTGCTTCGGCAGCCGTTCGTGCCGGTGGCGGGAGCTTCCGGGGTGGGCAAGTCCTCACTGGTGCGCGCCGGGGTGCTGCCGCTGCTGAGAGGGGCGGGGTACTCGGTGACCGACTTCGTGGGCCAGCCGGGCGCCGAGCCCGTGGGAGTCCTGCTGGCAGCCCTGCAGCACCAGTTTCCCGGGGCCGGGCTGCCCGAGGTGACTGCAGCACCGGTCAGCCCGCAGACGGCTGTCATGATCGGTGCCCGTGTCCTGGACCACTGCGGCCCCGCCGGACACGTCGTCGTTCTGGACCAGTTCGAGGAGACGGTCGGTACGGCGCCGGCCCGCGCCCGCGACCTGTTGGACATGCTCCTCGTCATGGCCACCGCACGGCACCACGACGGTCGTCGCCTGAGTGTGCTGACCACCCTCCGCTCGGCCTCGCTCGAAGACCTGGCGGTGGGCGGGGATGCCGAGCGCCTCAGCGTCACGGTCCAGATGGTCGCGCCGATGACCGCCGCTCAGCTGGGTGAGATCGTCAGTCAACCGCTGGCTGCCGTCCCGGGCGTGGACTTCGAAGCCGGTCTCGCCGATCGCATCGTCAAGGATGCGGGAGCCGAGCCGGGCGCCCTGTCCCTGGTGCAGTTCCTCCTGGCCCGACTGTGGGAGAAGCGCGTACACGGTCGTCTCACCCATGCTGCGTACCGAGAACTGGGTGGAGTCGAGGGGGCGCTGTCCGCGTACGCGGACCAGCAGGTGGCAGATGTGTGCGGCATGCCGGACGGACTGGAAGAGACGGTGGTCCGCCGCCTGTTCGAGCAACTTGCGCTGCCCGACGAGGACCAGGGATACGTCCGGGTGACCCGCGCCTACGCGGCTCTGCCCTGTGATTTGCGGGCGGCGGCGCAGGCCTTGGCCGGCACACGGCTGCTGGTGATCGGCCGGGACAGCGCAGGCCGGGAGACGGTCGCCCTGGCCCACGAGTCCCTCGTACGAGAGTGGCCGATGCTGCGGGCCTGGCTGGACGATTCGAGAGTCTTCCGGGTCTGGCAGGAACGACTGCGACTGCGCTTACGCGAGTGGGAGGACAGCCACAGGCATCCCGATCTGCTGCTACGTGGACAGGAACTCGTGGCGGCCATGGCGCAAATGCGAGCGCATCCAGAAAAACTGGAGGCTTCCGAGGTCGAGTTGATCGACGACAGTCGGCGACACCGGAGGCGCACAGCACGCCGTGGTCGGGCCGGGGTGGCGGTGATGGCAGTACTCGCGGTGCTGGTGGGGGCGCTGGTCTTCTCCGTCCGCTGGGAGGTCGCGAAAGCCGAGCGGCGCGATCGCGCGGAAGCGGCGAACGAGTTGGCGCAGCGGTCGCTGGAGCGCCGCACCGCGGATCCCGTCGAGGCTGCCGCCTTGGCTGTGCTGGCACACCGCACGGCGCGCACGGACGAGACGAAGCGAGCGCTGCTGAGTTCCTATCCCGCGGTGTCGGGCGTGCGCAGCGTTCACGAGGAGTTCTTGTCGGGCCGGACCGTGGCGTTGGCCGCCTCTCCGGACGGAGGCCGAGTGGTCCTGCTCGAGGAGGACACGGACGGGGATGTGCAGGGCTTCGTCGTGACCGGGCTGGCGGCCGGCCATCCGGTGAAGAAGCCGATCCCCGGCCTGCCCGCAGGCGTCGACACGGTCGCGGTCAGCGATGACGGTAAGCGGGCGGCTGCGGCGGGGCCGGAGGGGCAGGGCGTCGTCTGGGACACAGCCACCCACCGCCAACTGGACAGCTGGCCTGCCCATGCCGACGCACTGGGCCGGGAGACGATGGCGCTCGACTTCTCGGCGGACGGGCAACTGGTGCTGTACGCAACGCACGTGGAAACAGATCTGACCTGCACGGAAGGCGTGGAGGGGAAGCACGTGCGGCTTGGCATGCGGGACATCGCAGCGAAGCGGAACGTCGGGCTGCCTTCCGATGTGCTGCGCTCCGAAATGTGTCTGAGGGACGTCGTACTGCCGGCGGGAGACCGGGGAGAGGGCAGGCTGATCCTCATCTCGGAGGCGCCCCCGGCCAGCAGTTACCCGAACCCTGGCACCCTGCGCATCCGCGCCCTGAGCAACGGTCAAGAGAACAGGGAGTGGGAAGAGACAGGGCTCGACTCCGTACTCGTCGGCGCCGGCGGCCGGACACTGGGGGTGCAGGGCGCCGCGGAATTCGCCGGCACCTACCGTGATCCTGCCACCGGGGCGAAGACGGCTGCGCCCGGAGCGTACCGGGCAGAGGATCGCCTGGACCCGACAGAACGCTTCGTCGTGGACGACGAGGGCTTCAGCACACTGTGGTACGACACCCGTAGCGGTAGGCACTACCGGACATCTGGCGCCACCAGTAACTCCGACTGGGGCGACGGCGACTGCCCCGAGGACGCCGCGAGTCTGGTGACGTCACGCGTGGAAACCGAGCCGGTGCTGCACATGCTGTGCGGACGGGACCTGGTGTCGTACACCTTGCACCCAGCGTCCAGCCCGCCAAGCGCTCTCCGCAGCAGTCGCACCGAGTTCGCGCCGTCCGGCCGGTCCTGGGCCACGCTGGGCAGCAGCAGCGCCTCGTCGCGGTCACAGCGGCGGGACACCGTCTCCGTCTTCTCCAACGGCGGTCTGAGGGGGGAGCGGGTGACTCCGAGCGGTGTGAGCGCTTACGAGTGGGATGGCTCGGTCGTCTACAGCGCGGACGGTCGGCGGCTGGTCGTATGGGGAGACAGGGGCTGGGCGCTGTACAGCGTGACGTCCAGGGGGCTGGACCCGGTGACGCAGCAGCTGGAACCTCCCGCCGACACGGAGACGAACCCTGCGGTCCGGGACGTGCGCCCTCTCGGCGGTGGGGACTTTCTGCTCTTGGACGCACGCGGTGTCCGGCGTCTCCAGGGAAACGGCCGTCTGTCCTCCGCGCACGCTCCCGCCTGCAGGGAGCGCAACCCGCGCAGCGGCGACTACTGTCTCGCCATCGCGGTGGCTCCGACCCAGAACCCCACGGCGTGGGTGCTGCGCGGGAATGGAACGCTGACCTCGTGGGACCCCTACGACGGCAGGGTGAGACGGCACCACGTCCCAGTCGGATTGCCGCCGGACGAATTCGAGCCCCGGGGCCTGCGCTTCCGGGACGACGGGAGACGCCTTGCCGCGGTGACCCGTGACCATACAGCTGTACTCGACCCCGCGACACGACGGATCGAACGCCGGATGCCCACCCCTTTGGCATCCGGTATCGCCGCATACGCCGCTGACGGACACATGATGCTTCTGAAGAATCGCGACGGTTCGCTGAACTTCGCGGGCCTTGAGCTGTGGACGGAGCACGGTGACGAGCCACTGGCCGATTTCGGAGAGACGTATTCGGACGGCGCCTGGCGCTTCAGCTCCGGCACTCTGCACATTGCAGGTCGCTGGGGTTCTTGGTCGTTCCCTCTGGACGACGACGCTCTCGTCGCCCGCCTGTGCAGGTTCCTGGGAGACTACGACACACCGCGGGTCCACGACGGCGTCCGTCCAGTCGCCTACCAGGGCCCGCCCTGCGCGAACCTCTCCAGAACCGCGGACATGTCCGGTTGAGGGTCAAAGAGCTGATCACCCACCACACGCGGGCTGTATGCAGTCGGTCGACGGGCATCAGCAGAACGAGGCTGCCCAGCCTCCGCCGACGAACCGATCCACGCAAGCGGCAGACGAAAGCGATACGCCTCATCTGCGCAAACCCGGGTATCCGCGAAACCGGAAACACCGTCGCAAAGGAGAGTCCCTGTGCCGCCCACCGATGTCGTCGAACTCATCCTGCACGACCACCGCCGTATGGAGGATCTCTTCCGTACGATGCGGAATGCCGAGGCGGATCGTGCCGCCGCACTGGAGGAGTTCGCGGATCTGCTCATCGCACACGCCTCGGCCGAGGAGGACGAGGTATACCCCGCCCTGCGGCGCTACAAGAACGTCGACGGCGACGATGTCGACCACAGCGTCCACGAGCACCACGAGGCCAACGAAGCGCTGCTCGCGCTGCTGGAGGTGGAGGACACGTCCTCCGAGCAGTGGGAGGAGAAGCTGGAGGAGCTGGTCACGGCGGTCAACCACCACGCGGACGAGGAAGAGCGCACCCTGCTCAACGACGCACGGGAGCACGTCAGCGAAGACCGTCGCGCCGAGCTGGGGCAGGCGTTCCAGAAGGCGCGAGCGCAGTATCTGGAGTCCGGCTGCGGAAACGTCGAGAACGTGCGCAAGCTGGTGGCCGCCGCCGAAGGCTGATTTCGCCACGTCGTGAGCACGCTTGCGGCAAGCACGGGTCAATGATCGGTGGCGTCCGCCGCTTGCGCGGCCGACGGAAGAGTGCCCAGTGACCGGGCAGGGACATCGGCGACCTGCCCGCGCCGTCAAGACGCACTCCTGCTCAGTGTTCTGTCAGGGCCCGTACGAGGAGAGCCGCCGCTACCGCGACTTCATGAGTGGGAAGCGCCGTGGTACGCGGCGCTCCCGTGTCGCAGGACAACTCCTGGCCGGGCGTCGCCTCGGCATGACGCACCTCGGCTTCGCGCAGCTGCCCCGTGATCGGTGATCACGGGGCAGCCTGTCTATCAGGTCACCGCCCTGAAGGGTGAACTCCTTTTCGGTCAAGGCACGTTGCCCAGCAACCGCGCACTTTTCGCCCGAATCCCCCAGGTGATCGCGCTGCACGGTCACCGAGCTGCCACAACACGTGAGCGCTAGCGGTATGGTCCCTTGCCGAACGCCCCTGCGGACCCACGATTCCAGGGCGGCCACGGCGCAATCCGTGCTGCCTCGTGCTGCCCGTGGGCCGTCCTCCCCTGCTCGTCGCACGCCCACGTCTGTTCCAGGAGATTCATGTCGCGCGCTCTCACCGTTGTCCGCATCGATGAGTCCTCGACACGGAGGGACCCGACGGGGACACGATCCCGGGCAGTGCCGCGCAGGGGCACCGAGGGCCGCCGTCGCGTCCGTTCGCCGTGGTCCGGGGGATGCCTTCTTCTTCTGGCTTGTTGAGGCCCTTCGCCGTGCCCGCTCAAGCCGGTGCGCGGCCCGTCGAGGGCCGCCGTGCCGGAGGGCCGGCGCGGCCCACGAGCCATCCCCCGCACCCAGACGGCTTCCCCGATCCGTGAGGACCTGATGACTGAACTGATAATGACCGTCACCGCTTTGCCGGCGCTGGCCGGTGTCGGGGCCGCCTGGCACTTCCGGCGCAAGCGCGACCAGGCCCTCCACCAGGCCGAACGCCTGCGCGAACATGCCGACCGGCTCACCCGGCAGCTCCTGGCGGCCGAGCAGTGCGTGGGGCAGCTCGCGGCCACGGTCGTCCCGGCCGCCGTGAACGCCGGACAGGACGGTCACCGGTGCCGGAGCGACCTCATGGTGCCGCCCCACCTCGAGGGCACTCCACTCGCCGAGCACCTGCGCGCCCTCCCCCAGGCCGTGACCTCGGCGGTGGGCGAGGTGCGGGCGCAGGAGCGGGCGGCGGCCGCCCAGGCCGCCGAGCAGCTCCGGATGGACGCCGAACGGCAGATCGCGCAGGTCCGGCACGAGTCCGTGGGCGTGGCCCGGGCCGCCGTCCGGGGCTTCGCCAACAACGTGGTGGCGCGGGCGGCGAAGCTCGGCAGGACCGTGAGCCACGGTGTGCGCCGGCACGTGTCGGACGAGGCGTACGCGACGCTCGTCGAGATCGACCACCTCACCCAGCAGATGCTGCTCACCGCGTCGGGGTACGCCGTGCTCGCCGGTGACAAGCTCTCACGGCGCTGGCCGGCCACGACGCTCACCGACGTCGTACAGGCGGCGATGGGCCGGATCGAGGGCTACGAGCGGATCAAGCACCCCGAGATGGGCTCCGTCGCGGTCGAGGGCCGGGCGGTGGAGGCCGTCGTACACGCCCTTGCCGTGCTGCTCGACAACGCGCTGCGCTACTCCCCGCCGGCCGCCAGCGTCCACGTCTCGCTCGAACAGGGCCACCACGCCAGCTTCCTGATCGTGGACGACGCCGGACTGCGCATGGACGACGAGCGCCTGATGTGGGCCAGCGACGTGATGTCCGGCAAGCAGCGCGACGACATCACCCGCCTGGGAGCCCACCCCCAGACGGGACTGCGCGTGGCGTCCCTGCTGGCCGAGGACTACGGCTTCCGCGTCGAGCTGACCGCGCCGAACATCTACCAGGGCACCCGGGCCATGCTCGTACTTCCGAAGAACCTGCTCACCACCCCGGCGGCGGGCACACCCGCCGCCGTTCCGGTGCCGTCCGCCTCCGCCGCGGAACCCGAACCGCCCGCCACCTCGGCGGCGACCACGCCGAGCGGGCTGACCGTCCGCCGGCGCCCGGCGACCTCCAGCGCGCCCCGCCGCGCCGCCGAACCCGCCGCCGAACCCGGCCGTCCCGCCGTCGCCGCCGCCTGGGCCCGGGGAACGCGCCGCGGCCGGGAGGACGAGTCCGCCCCGGCCTCTCAGACCTTCACCGGACACGACGCCCCACACGACGAAGGACACTGATCGTGCGAGACACACATTCCAACAGCCTGGGCTGGCTGCTCGACCAGGAACTCGGCACCGTCGAAGGCGTCCGCTACGCCGTGCTGATGAGCAGCGACGGCCTGCTGAAGGCCCGTACCGAGACGATCGGCCAGGACGACGGGGAGAAGTTCGCCGCGCTGACGGCGGCGCTGCGGGCGGCGGGCAAGGCCTGGGACGAGTTCACCGGCGGCCAGGGCATGCGGCAGCTGCTGATCGAGTCGGTCGGCTGCATCGGATTGACGACCACCGCCGCGAAGAACACCATGCTGTCGGTGTGCACCACCGGGCCCGACGCCGACGTCGGGCTGATCTCGCACCACATGGTGCGGCTGGCCACCCGCGTAGGGCACGAAATGGCCACCGCGGACCGTCGGTCGGCCGTGGAAGGCGGCTCGCCGGCATGACGGGGCCGCGGCGTGACCCCGACATGGTCAGGCCCTACGTCCGGACCGGCGGACAGGTCCGCGCCCGTGCCGACGTGCGCCTGGAGAGCGTGGTCATCGCCGCGACCGGGCCCACGGACGGCCTCGGTCCGGACGCCCGCCGCGTGATGCGGCTGTTCGCCGGCGCGCGGGGCGGCCTGGCCGTGGCCGACATCGCCGCCGGGCTGGAGCTGCCGCCCTCGACGGTACGCATTCTCGTCTCCTCGCTGATGGACTCCGGCCACCTGTCCAGCCCGGTCGCCGCGACCGACCACCAGCCCGACTCCGACCTGCTTCAGGAGGTACTCCGTGGACTACGCGCCATGGTCTGACCCACCCGTCACCTACGTCCCGTCATCGGTGACACGGTCGGCCAAGATCGTGGTCGCGGGTGGCTTCGGTGTCGGCAAGACGACACTCATCGGCAGTGTCTCGGAAGTGAGGCCGCTGCGGATGGAGGAGCCCATCACGCAGGCCAGCGTCGGCGTGGACGATCTGCGCGGGACTCCGCACAAGACGACCACCACCGTGGCGATGGACTTCGGCCGCATCCACATGGCCGGCGGCCGGATCGCGCTGTACCTGTTCGGGCTGCCCGGGCAGACACGGTTCCAGCCCCTGTGGGAGGACCTGGCCGAGGGCGCCCTCGGCTGTCTCGTCCTGGCCGACACCCGCAACCTCGACGCCTCCCACGACGCGCTCGGCCTGTTGGAGAGCGGTGGCGTGCCGTACGCGGTCGCGATCAACACCTTCCCCGGGGCCCCGAGTTACTCCGAGGGCGAGCTGCGCCAGGCTCTCGCCCTCGACTCCCTCACGCCCCTGACGGTCTGCGACGCCCGCGACCGCACGTCGTCGCTGCGCGCCCTGATCGCGCTCACCGAGTACCTCTCCGAACGCCGCTCAGCCGATCCCCTGGAGTTCCGCCGATGACGATGCCCTCCGCTGAGACCGTGCCGACGAGTCCACCGGACAGGATCGCCCTGTACGCGCCGGAGTTCGCCTCCGACCCGCACGCCAGTTACCGGCGCATGCGCGGCACCTACGGTCCTCTGGTCCCCGTGGATCTCGCGCCCGGGGTTCCCGCGACCCTGGTGATCGGCTACTACCAGGCCCGCCGCATCCTCAACGACCCGCTGCACTTCCCCGCCGATCCGCGGGCCTGGGAGAAGCTGATCCCCACGTCCTGCCCGGTACGGCCGATGATGGAGTGGCGTCCCAACGCGCTGCGTTCCGGCGGTGCCGAGCACGCCCGCTACCGTGCCGCGAACACCGCCGCCATCGACCGGATCAACCAGCACGAGCTGCGGGCCCTCGTCGAGAAGGTCGCCTCCGGCGCCATCGCCGACTTCCGCACCACGGGCGAGGCCGATCTCCTCACCCAGTACTCCTTCCCGATCGCCTTCCGCGTCCTGAGCGCGCTGCTCGGCTGCCCGGACGAGATCGGCCGGCGCATCGCCGACGGCATGGCGAGGGTCTTCGAGACCACGGACGCCGAACGCGGCAACCAGATCCTCGGACAGGCCGTCCTCGACCTCGTGACCCTGCGCCGGCAGCACCCCGGCGACGACATCACCTCGCGGCTGATCGCCCATCCCGCCCGGCTGAGCGACGAGGAGATGAGCCATCAGCTCGTCACGCTCTACGGTGCCGGGATCGAGCCGCTGACGAACCTGATCAGCAACACCATTCTGAAGATCCTCACCGACGAGGAGTTCTCGGCCGACCTGCACGCCGGGCTGTCCACGGTGCGCGACGCCCTCGACGCCGTCCTGTACACGGACCCGCCCATGGCGAACTACTGCATCTCGTACCCGCCCTATCCGATCGACGTGGACGGGTATCTGCTGCCGGCCGACCAGCCGGTCGTGATCTCCATGGCGGCCGCCAACAACGACCCCGCGCTCACCGAAGGCGTGCCCGAGGGCCGCCTCACCGGGAACCGCGCCCATCTGGCGTGGAGCACCGGCCCGCACACCTGTCCCGCCCGCTCCCACGCCTATCTCATCGCCGAGACCGCCATCACCCATCTCCTCGACGCACTGCCCGAGACGGACCTCGCCCGCCCCGCCGCCGAACTCACGTGGCGGCCCGGCCCGTTCCACCGCGCCCTGGAAGCCCTGCCCGTCATATTCCCTGCCGCACGCTAAGGAGCCCGGTCATGGCCCAGCAGCCCCCGCTCGTCCTCGATCCCACCGGCGCCGACCACCACGCCGAGCAGCGCGCCCTGCGGGAGCGCGGCCCGGCCACCCGGGTGGACGTACTCGGTGTGGAAGCCTGGTCGGTGTCCGACCCGGTCCTGCTCAAAAAGCTGCTCACCAGCCCCGACGTCTCCAAGGACGCCCGCGCGCACTGGCCCGGCTTCGAGCAGGCGGTCAGCACCTGGCCGCTCGCCCTGTGGGTCGCGGTGGAGAACATGTTCACCGCGTACGGGCCCCAGCACCGCAAGCTGCGCCGACTCGTGGCACCTGCCTTCAGCTCCCGCCGCATAGCCGGCATGCGGCCCGCCGTCGAGGAGATGGTGAACGGGCTCGTCGACCGCCTCGCGGGCCTGCCCGCGAACGGGCCGGTCGATCTGCGTCAGGAACTGGCCTATCCGCTGCCCATCGGGGTGATCGGCCACCTCATGGGCGTGCCCGAGAACCGGCGGGACGACTTCCGCGTCCTGGTGGACGGCGTCTTCGACACCACGCTGAGCCCGGCGGAGGCCCAGGACAACGCCGTGCGCCTGTACGGGGTGCTGGACGAGCTGATAGCCGTCAAGCGCAGGGCCCCCGGTGACGACATGACGTCCCTGCTCATCGCCGCCCGGGACGACGAGAGCGACGGCTCCCGCCTCACCCCCGACGAGTTGCGCGACACCCTGCTGCTGATGATCAGCGCCGGGTACGAGACCACGGTCAACGTCATCGACCAGGCCGTGTTCACGCTGCTGACCCACCCCGACCAGCTGGAGCTGGTCCGCACGGGGTCCGTCGGCTGGGAGGACGTCGTCGAGGAGACGCTGCGCCACGAACCCGCCGTGAAGCACCTGCCGTTGCGGTTCGCCGTCACGGACATCCCGCTGCCCGACGGGCAGACCATCGCGCGCGGTGAGGCGATCCTCGCCTCCTACGCCGCCGCCAACCGCCATCCCGGCTGGCACGACGACGCCGACACCTTCGACGCGGGGCGTACGGTCAAGGACCATCTCGCGTTCGGCCACGGCGTCCACTTCTGCCTGGGCGCGCCGCTCGCCCGTCTCGAGGTCGCGCTCGCGCTCGAGAGCCTCTTCGAGCGCTTCCCCGACATCCGGCTCGCGGTGCCCGCGGACGAACTCGAGCCGGTGGCGTCCCTGATCAGCAACGGTCACCAGCGGCTTCCGGTGCATCTGCACGGGCACTGATCCCTCCCGTCGGTACGGCGACTGCGCGGGCTCGGTCGGCCGTCGCCGTCGGCCGGACCAGGTGTCGAGCGTCGCGGCGAGTGGGGGCACCGGTGCTGGTGCCGCGACTGGCCGCGTTCGGCGTCGATGGCGCGCTGACGTACGGTCCTCCGGGACCGCGGTCGACCAGGATGCTGCCCTCCCGCACGTCGGGGTGCCGGCCGGGGACGGTCACTCCTCCGGTACCGAGCCACGGGCGGCGAACGGTTCGCGGAGCTCGTACGGTACGCCGCCGCCGGGCCGGCACAGGAGTGACTCCGTGCCCGGTGGTGTCGGCCGGGCACGGAGACGCGGGTGGCTTGTCAGCCGCTGCTGTAGATCGCGGTCCCGGCAGGCGGTGACGCCGAGGCGGGTGGTGCAGCCGGATCGCCGCCCTGCTTCGCGAGAGCGGCACCACCGATCGCGAGGTGCTCCAGGTCAAGACATCACCCAGGCCCGTCACGCCGGGTGCTGCCGGTCAAGAGCCTCGTCTCACAGACAGGTCAGCGTGGCCACCAGCCGGTCGACGAACACCAGCCGGTGACGGGCCGACCCCCAGACGCCTGGCCGGACACCGTCCGGGGCGCTTGGGACCCGTCCCGGAGCGGGGTTCTTACATTCTCGACATGTTCTCGAGAACACCGGAGATCCGGCGCGGTAGCAGAACCCTTGTCACCCACCGCGCGGTGTTGGCACTGGTGGCGACAGCCCTGTTGCCGATGGCGACCGGATGCGACAGCGCAGGCGCGGATGCCGGGCGGTGGCGGCTCGACTACGTCAGTGTGTCCCGCGATGCGAGAGTCGTCGACATAGCCGCCGTCGCAGAGGACGAGGGCTGGGCCCTGAGCACGGAGAAGCGGAAAGACGGCTCTGAGGCCGGCTTCCTCCTGCACCGCAATGGCGCCACCTGGCGACGTGCCGGGGTGCCGAGGCCATTGCGTTCTGAGGGCGGGACTCTCGCGGGCGCCCAGCTGGAGGCCTCGGGTCCAAGAAATGTGTGGCTGTTCGGTGACGTCGGCCGGGGCGGAGGGCCGGGAGCGCTGCGCTGGGACGGCCGCCAGTGGCGCAGGACCACAGTCGACTTCTACACGCGGGACGTAGCCGTCCTGGCACCCGACGACGTCTGGGCACTGGACGCCTCGTCGGACCGTCCCCTCGCCCACCACTGGGACGGCACACGATGGACCGGACATCCACTGCCCACCGACTACGTCGGCCGGCTGTCCGCAAGCGGTCCGGACGACGTCTGGGCGGTCGGCGACGAAGGCGAGGACCCGTCGGACAGGGATGTCCGCCATGCCCGCCAACCCGCGATCGTGCACTTCGACGGGGAGAAGTGGCGCCAGGTCACGACACCCGAATACCACTCCCCCAAGCCGAAGCCGGACGAAAAGGCCAAGCTGACCGAGGTTGTCGCCCTCTCCCCGGGCAACGCCTGGGCATTCGGTCTGCACGGTTACACGGGCGAGACCGGCTCCCAGGAGTACGACGCAGCATTCGCGCTGCACTGGGACGGCTCGCACTGGCGGAAGGTGCCCAAGGCCTTCGACAGCTCTGGAGCGAGTGCCAACGAGCTCGCCGTGTCAGCGACCGGAGACGGCGCGGGCGGGCTCGTTCTGGGCAGCAAGGTGGGCAGCGAGCAGCACCGTGCGGCCGACGGCACACAGCGCCTGATCAAGGATCCGAAGCCGGTCGCCGGCCGCTCCGAAAGGATCACCGAAACGGACCGGCGCCAGCACTTCGAGTTGCACGACCTGCAACTCGTGCCCGGCACCCGCACGGTCTGGGCCGTCGGCGCCGTCGGAATCCCTCTTCACGACGGCGATGCGCACTTCGCTCGGGGCGTCATCGCCGCCTATTCCACCGGCGACTGACCGGCCCGTTGGGCCGCGCCCACCGGGCCTCGCCGTGCCTTTCCCCCTCCCTGCAACCGATCGCCCAGAGGGAAGGGGCGTTCGGCGCGGCGGTTTGGTGAGGGTTGAGTGCGGCTCCTCGGCGGCGGGCCGGTTGGCGGGCGACGGCGTTCTCCCCGGCCGCCTCGCCGGGCCGGTGCGGGGAGGCCGGACATGAGGAACTCGTTGGCGTTCCTTTGGCCACATGGGCGTACGCCCCGTGGTGCCGGGCGATGGCTCAGGCGTCGATGATGACGGGGATGATGAGGGGCTTGCGTCGGTGGGTGCGGAACGCCCAGTTCGCCACGGCGCGGGCGATGAGCTGTTCGAGCTGGTGCGCGTCCCCGACGCCTTCCTCGGCCGCGGTGGCCAGAGTCTTCTCGATGACGGGGATGACAGGCTCGAAGGTGGCGTCGTCGTGGACGAAGCCGCGGGCCAGGAAGTCGGGAGCCTCGGCGAGGGCACCGGTGTCCGCATCAACGATCGCCACCACCGTGACCACGCCCTCCTCAGCGAGGGTGAGACGGTCTTTGAGGGACGCTTCGGTGGCGCCGCCGACTTCCATGCCGTCGACATAGACGTTGCCGGCAGGGACCTTGCCGGTGATGGACGCGCGCCCGTCGACGAGGTCGACGACGACGCCGTCCTCAGCGATGACGACCCGGTCGGAGTCGACGCCGGTACGGATGGCCAGGTCGCCGTTGGCCCGCAGGTGGCGCCATTCGCCGTGCACCGGCATGACGTTGCGCGGTCTGACGATGTTGTAGCAGTAGACGAGTTCCCCGGCGCTGGCGTGCCCGGACACGTGTACCTTGGCGTTGCCCTTGTGGACCACGTGCGCGCCCCACCGGGTGAGTCCGTTGATCACCCGGTAGATGGCGTTCTCGTTGCCGGGGATGAGCGAGCTGGCGAGCAGGACGGTGTCCCCCTTGCCGATGCGGATCATGTGGTCACGATTGGCCATCCGTGACAGTGCGGCCATCGGCTCGCCCTGGGAGCCGGTGCACACCAGAGTGACCTTGTGGTCCGGGAGCCTCTCCAGTTCCTTGGTGCTCACGACCAGACCGGACGGGACCTTCAGATAGCCCAGGTCACGGGCGATGCCCATGTTGCGGACCATCGACCGGCCGACGAAGGCGACCTTGCGCCCGTGCTGGTGGGCGGCGTCCAGGACCTGCTGGATGCGATGCACGTGACTGGCGAAGCTGGAGACGATGACCCGGCGCGGCGCGGTGCGCATCACCTGCTCGATCGCCGGATTCAGCTCACGCTCGGAAGTGGTGAAGCCGGGTACTTCGGCGTTGGTGGAGTCGGTGAGGAACAGGTCCACGCCCTCCTCGCCCAGGCGGGCGAAGGCGCGCAGATCGGTGATGCGGTCGTCGAGGGGGAACTGGTCCATCTTGAAGTCACCGGTGTGCAGCACCATCCCGGCACGGGTGCGGATCGCCAGGGCGAGGCTGTCCGGGATGGAGTGGTTGACCGCCACGAACTCGCAGTCGAAGGGCCCGAATTCACGCCGGTCGCCCTCCCGCACCCGCACCGTACGCGGCCGGATGCCGTGTTCCTTGAGCTTGGCCTCCAGGAACGCCAGGGTCAGCTTCGAGCCGATGAGGGGAATGTCGGACCGCTCGCGCAGCAGATAGGGCACGCCGCCGATGTGGTCTTCGTGGCCGTGGGTGAGGACCACGGCCACGATGTCGTGCAGCCGGTCCCGGATCGAGGTGAAGTCCGGCAGGATGACGTCCACGCCGGGCTGGGTCTCCTCGGGGAACAGCACGCCGCAGTCGACGATGAGCAGCTTGCCGGCGTGCTCGAAGACGGTCATGTTGCGGCCGATCTCACCCAGGCCGCCCAGAGGGATGACACGCAGCCCTCCGTCGGGAAGAGGCGGGGGGGCTTTCAGCTCGGGGTGCGGATGACTCATACCTTGACGGTACCCGGAGCGCGGGACGGGATGATCCATTGTCTGTCGTCTGTGTGATCTCTTCCCGACGGGGCGGGCGCCGTGCGGTTCCTCGAAGGCACCGGGCCCGGTTTCGTCGAAGCCATGCACGACGGCGACGCATTCTCCACCGGCGAAGCCCTCTCCGGCGTGATCAGCCCGAAGATCACGCCCGAGTGCGTCAACGCGACGGCGCCCGTCAAAGGTCGGCCTCTTCTCTCGTGTCGAAGCCTTCACGTGCGCGTTCGATGGCAGGCATGTTCTGCGAGGCCCATGCCAGCAGCACGTCGATGGGGTGCCGAAGAGTCTTGCCGAGGGGCGTGATCCGGTACCGGACCGCCACGGGACGGGTGGAGACCACCTCGCGCTCGACCACGCCATTGCGTTCCAGTCGCCGAAGCGTCGCGGTCAGCGACTTCTGCGTGACCTGGGGGATGGCCCGGCGCAGTTCGTTGAAGCGGCACGGGCGTTCGCAGAGCTCGTTGAGAACGCTGAGCGACCACTTGTCGAGGATCTGGTCGAGCAGTTCGCGGTGGGGGGCATCGATGCGGAGTTCGTCGTCGGTATCCATGGCGCAACCTGGTTTCGTTGAAGTGTCCTACTTCCACTAAGTACCTTACAGATACCTACTGCGGAGGAGATACCACCATGCCTGTCCAGCACTTCACTCCCGAAGGCATGCTGCAGCCGGTCCCTTACCACCACGTCGCCGTGGGCACCGGGACCAAGCACGTTCACGTCAGCGGCCAGATCGCACGCCGGGCCGACGGGACGCCGGTCGCACCCGGCGATCTGGCCGGGCAGGTCGCCCAGGCACTGCGCAACACCTCCGTCGGACTGGCGGGCGCGGGTGCGTCGTTCGCGGATGTGCTGCGCCTGACGTTCTACGTGACCCGGTGGAACCCGGAGAAGATCGGCGACTTCATGGCCGGCGTGGAGACCGTCGCCAACCAGATCGGGCTCCGGCTTCCCCTGCCGCCGGCCTCCCTCATCGGCGTCGAGTACCTCTTCGAGCCGGACGTTCTCGTCGAGGTGGAAGCGACCGCGCTCCTCGGCTGATCTCTTCAGGACGAGATCCCGTTGACTCGCCACGACACCATGGGATCCCGCCGCGGCCGAGCGGTTGCTCCGCATCGGCGAAGTGGCACGAGCGGCCTGCGTCTCAGTGCGCGCCGTGCGCCACTACGAGCAGCAAGGGCTGCTCGCAGTGGCGCAGCCCGCCCGGCCGGCGCCTGTACCGGCAGGACTCCATCGCACTGCAGGCCGCCCTGAACCACCTCGATGAGGGTCGCACTACTTTCCTCTCCCCCGACGGGACCGGCTGCGGCGGCCCGGTCCGGCTCTCGGACATCTGCGGACAGCGACTGACCGTCGACGGCGTCACCGTGCGACCGGACGTCGTCCAGCCGGCGCGGGTCCGGTTCGCCAGACGCTGACGTTCCCTTCGCCCGGTCGGCGCCGTTGCCGTCGGGTCCGGTCCGCAGGGAGGTGACGGGTCGGTCGGGAGCGGGAGCGATCGGCTCGTGGGCGGGCTGCTCGGCGTCGTTGTCGAGTGCGGGGCTGTCAACGGGCACGGGTTCGGTCGGGATGCCGCGCTGTCCGTGACGGTGCCCATTCGGCGTGCTAGCGCCCTGGGGTGTCGGCGAGTCGGGATGCGGGGACGTCGGCGGGTATGGCGGGGGCCTGCCGGGATCGGGGACGGTGGCGGGAGACGGCCACCCCGGTCAGACACAGCAGACCGCCCAGCAGGGTCAGCCAGGCCGGGACTTCGCCCAGGAGGATCCAGCTCATCAGGACGACGATGGCCGGCACGGCGTAGGTGGTCGCGCCGAGCTTCCCGGCCGGCGTCCGTACGAGGGCGTAGGTCCAGGTGGTGAAGGCCAGTGCGGTGGGGACCACGCCCAGATAGACCATGTTGAGGGTGGCGGAGAGCGGGGCCCGGGAGACCTCGGCGACCAGTTGTCCGGTGAACGGCAGGCACGCGACGGTTCCGGTGAGGCAGCTGAAGGTGGTGATCTGCAGCGGTGTCCCGTGGGAGAGCGCGGGCTTCTGCGCGATCACCCCGGTCGCGTAGGCCACCGCCGCGAGCAGGCACAGCGCCACACCGAGCAGCGACGTCGAGCCGCCGCTCTCGGACGACATCGACAGGCCGACGACCACGGCGCCGGCGAAGGAGATCGCCGTGCCCGTCAGCAGCCGCGGCGGCAGGGCCTCGCCCAGCAGGCGCGCAGCGAGGAGCGCCATGAGGATCGGCCCGGTGTTCACGAGCAGGGACGCAGTGCCCGCGTCGACGAGGCGTTCGCCCCAGTTCAGTGCGACCGTGTAGCCGCCGAACCATACGATTCCCGACAGCAGGATGCCCTTCCTGGCGCCCCGCGAGGACATGCCTTCGCGGCGCAGGAGGAGCAACGCGACGAGGATCAGCGAGGCGACGCACAGCCTGCCCAAGGCGAGTGCCCCCGGGGAATAGGCGGCCGCGGCGCTGCGGATGGAGACGAAGGCGGACGCCCAGGCGAACACGGTGAAGCAAACGGCGCCGCCGGTGACGAGGCTCGGCGCGAGGGCATGCGGGTGGGTTTTCATACCGCGTAACCCTACAGCGGAACACTTCGGTGAGCGCCGAAATGTTTTGGTGGTCGTATGCGGGGGGTGGGGCGGTATGCCGGTCGGGCCCCGCTAATTCCATGCCTGCGGAGTGAGGCCCAGGAGTTCACCGAAGGCCTCCTCTCCCGTCCGGGTCACCCGCAGGGCGCGTCCGCCCCCGTCCAGGCGTACCACCCAGGCTTCGTCCAGGGCCCGTGCGCACAGCCTCGCCCCCACCAGGCCGCCCAGATGGCGTCGGCGCTCGGTCCAGTCCAGGCAGGAACCGGCCACCGGCCTGCGCCCCGTGGCGGTCGCGTCGACGCCCACCGCCTCGCACCAGTCGAGCCCGGCACGAGTCAGCTCGAAGACCCCCTCCGTGCGCAGGAGGCCCCGGTGCTCCATCGCGTCCGTCACCGCCATTCCCAGCCGTCCCGCGAAGTGGTCGTAGCAGGTGCGGGCCCGCGCCGTCGGATCCGGCGCGGCGACCACGGGGACGGCGTGGGGCGCATCACGGCCCGGGACGGCGTAGGAGGCCAGGTCGTCCACCAGCCGGGCGGTGGCGGCATCGGTGATGCGCACGTAGCTGTGCCGCCCCTGCCGTTCCGTCACGCAGATCCCCGCGTCGAGGAGCCGTGCCAGGTGCCCGCTGACCGTGGAGGGGGCGACCCCGGTGGCGCGGGCCAGCTCCCCCGCGGTCCAGGCGCGTCCCTCCAGGAGGGTCATGCAGATGGCGGCACGCGTCTCGTCGGCCAGGGCGGCGGCCAGGGCGGCGAGCCGCGCGGCGGGGGCCGGGGAGTCCGTCGGTCGGGAGGCAGGCAGGCGATCCATGACTCCAGGATGCCCTATCGCTTCGGCGTCCATCGAAACGTGCAGGCGCCGGGGGTTGCCGGTGAGCCTGGCCGGTCCTCGGGGCCGACGGCGCACGACCGCGAGTTGCCGCTCGTCGGCGACGGCCACAGCATGGAACCCATTCCGGCGGAAAGCGGTCGGCCGAGCCCTTCACGGCCCTCGACGACGGAGGAACCGAATGGCCTCGTACTTCGAGAACAGCAGCGACACGTTGGTGCCCGACGCGCTGAAGGGCTTCGCTCTGGCCCATGCCGACATAGTCACCCTGGACCCCGTCCACGGCTTCCTCCTCGCGCGGGACGCCGCTCCCGCCCGGCGGGTCGGCCTGCTCTCCGGCGGGGGCGCGGGTCACGAGCCGATGCACGCGGGATACGTCGGCCGGGGGATGCTGGACGCCGCCTGCCCGGGCCGTGTCTTCGCCTCCCCCCACAACAGCCAGATCTACGAGGCGTCCCTGGCGGCGGCACGGCCCGCGGGCGTCCTGCACATCGTCAAGAACTACACCGGCGACCGCATCAACTTCGGCATCGCGGCCGAACGCCTCGCCCACCGCGGCGTGCCCTGCGCCCGCGTCCTGGTCGACGACGACCTCGCCTCCGACTGCGACGACATCGCCTCTGGACGCCGGGGAACCGGCGGCACCGTGCTCATCGAGAAGATCCTCGGCGGCGCCGCCGACACGGGCGCCGGGCTCGACGACCTCCGGCAGCTCGGCGAACGCCTCGCCGCCCGCTGCCGTACGCTCGCCGTCGCCTCCGCCGCCCACACCTCTCCCGCTCTCGGGGAACCCGCCTTCCGGCTCGGGCCGGACGAGATCGAGTACGGCGTCGGCATCCACGGGGAACGCGCCCGGCGCACCGCCAAACAGGACCCCGTCGGCCGTCTCGTGGAGCGCATGACCGACGAACTCCTCACCGCACTGGCCCCGGAACCGGGCAGCGCGCTCCTCGTCCTGGTCAACGGCCTCGGCGCCGTCACCCCCCTGGAGCTGTACGCGGTCCACGGGGAACTCGCGCGGGTCCTGCGAGCCCGCGGCTTCCCGGTCGCGCGCCGGCTCGTCGGCGAATACGCGACCGCCCTGGACATGCGGGGCTTCTCGCTCACCCTGCTCGTCGCGGACCCGGCGGACGTCCTCCACTACGACGCGCCCGTCCGCACGGCCGCGTTGCACTGGTGACACGGCCCCGGCCACCGACACTGCCCGGCCACCGAGATGGGGAGGCGCATCATGACGACCGCTGCCCACGACACCCTGTCCACCGACGCCTGGATGCGGCGCTTCGCCGAATCGGTCCGCGCCGTCGAGGACCAGCTCACCGCCCTCGACCAGAAGGTGGGCGACGGCGACTTCGGCAGCAACCTCACCGCCGGCGCCTCCGCCGCCCTGGCCCGCCTCGACTCCCTCCCCTCCCCCGACGACAGCGCCTGCATGGAAGCCGCCGCCGGCGCCTTCCTCGACGAGGTCGGCGGCACCAGCGGCCCCTTGTTCGGACTGCTGCTCCAGTCGCTGGCCGTGGCCCTGAAGGCGTCCGGCGCCACCACGCCCGCCCTCGCGGAGGGAGTCGCCGACGGGCTCGCCGCCATCCGCCGCGTCGGCGGCGCCGCCCCCGGCGACAAGACCCTCGTCGACGCCCTCGCCCCGGCCGCCGGCGCCCTGCGCTCCGCGCCCGCCGCCACCCCGCCCGCCCGGGCGTTGGACGACGCGGCGGCGGCCGCCTGGCAGGGCGTGCGCGACACCGCCCTGCTGCGGGCGAGAATGGGCCGCTCCAGCTACCTCGGCGAACGGGCCGAGGGCATACCCGACCCGGGAGCGGTCGGCGTGGGCCTGCTGTTCGCCTCGGCCGGCGGGGTCGTACGGAACCTGGCCCCGCACCTCGGCTGACCGGGGACGGGAACGGGCAGGTCACCTGCCCGACCCGTATCGGACGGATGGCCCGGCCCGTCGGCCCGCTCCGCAGCGCGTCCACCGCCTTCGCTCAGTCCCCTCCGGGCGCCTGCGTCCCCTTCAGCACCCGCGCCCTGACCCATGCGAGCAGTTCCGGCGCCCGCAGTGTCGTCACCCACAGGTCGGCCGCCCCGGCGTCCTCCCCGGTCGGTCGCGCGCCCACTCCCACCACGCGCAGTCCCGCCCGCCGGGCCGACTCGACCCCCGTCAGCGAGTCCTCGACGGCGAACGCCCGCTCAGGCCGGACTCCGCACAGCCGTGCCGCCGTCGCGTAGACGTCCGGCCACGGCTTGGGGCGCACGACCTGGGAGCCGGCCGCCCCCGGGCAGCCGCCGACCGCGTCCGGCGGCATGCCGGAGGGGACGACGATGTGGTCGAAGTGCTGGAGCAGCCCCGCCCGGCCGAGGCACCCCGTCACCACCTCCAGGGGGCAGTTGCTGGCCACGGCGAGCGGCAGCCGGCCGGAGAGCAGCCGCACCAGCTCCACCGCCCCGGGCATCGTCGTCGGGTCGTCGGCGACGAGCGCGAGGAAGTGCTCGAGCAGCGCACTGCCGAGTTCCTCGGCCAGCTCCGGTTTGTGCGTCTCCTCGGCCATCAGCCGACCGCAATCGGTGTAGTGCACTCCCTTCGCGCGCTCCGCGAACCCGCGCGGGGGTGTCAGCCCGAAGGCGGCGAAAGCCCGGTTGCGGGCGTCCTGCCAGTGGCGTTCGGTGTCCATCAGTGTGCCGTCGCAGTCGAACACGGCGGCTTCGGGAGACCAGTCGAGAAGGGAATGCGCCTGCATGGTCATGGCGGCCTCGTGGAGGGAGGGGCGGTCACGCTCGAGGCGGGACTGCTCACGGCTGAGGGCTGCGGCTCCCGCGTCGGACGTGCGGAGGGCAGCTGTCTCCTCCGGGGTCCGCACGAAGGGACGGCCCACGCTCCGGGCAATCCACCTCAAACGGGAAACATCACGACGGCTACGTTATTTTCGCCGCGCCTTATAACTCAATCACTACTTCGAGTGATCGACGCAGGCGAGCGCGGGGTGTAAGTCGCAGCGAACTCCGGCGAATCCGCCGCCGTTCCGCGGTCGGCCAATCGCGCGCGGGGCCTGGCGAGTTGAGCGGCTTCCGGAAAGCGGGGCGTTGACGTCGCCGCGGTCGGCCGGCAGCCGGTTCGGCACCAGAAGCCACACCGGAATCGGCCCCGAAAACACCCGTAGGTGTTCACTTTCGAAAAAGTGCGCAGTTACAGCGCGCAGAACTCGCCAATTGCCTCCGGCGTACGCGGGCGCAATACATTCTCGGTCGTCCGAGGAATGCTGAACGAAGGTGGACGGCACGTTGCAGGAACGGGCGAAGGCGACTCGCAGATCCCTTCTGGAGGCAGCCGCCTGCCTCTTCGCCGAGCAGGGCTACGCCGCGACCAGTGTCAACGACGTGAGCGCGAGGTCCGGTCGGACCAGCGGCTCCGTCTACTTCCACTACGCCAGCAAGGAAGGGCTCGCCCTCGCGGTCGTCCGGGACCGCTTCGCCACCTGGTCCGGCCTCGCCGCACGGTACGCGAACCCCGCCGTGCCGCCCCTGGAACGCCTCGTCGTCCTCAGCTACGAGATCGGCCGCGCCCTCGCCGAGGACACGCTCACGCGCGCCGGCGCACGCCTGTGGGCCGAACGGGACACCATCGACGCCCCGCTCCCCGATCCCTTCGCCGTGTGGACCACCGCCACCACGCGTTTACTGGCCCAGGCCCGCACCGCCGGCCAGCTGACGCATCGCGTGCGTCCCGCGCCCACCGCCCGCACCCTGGTCCGCGCCTTCTTCGGTGTCTGCACCCTCACGGAAGCCCTGGAGGGCCCGCAGAGCATCACCCACCGGCTCACCGACTGGTGGCACCTGACCCTGCCCTCCCTCCAGCAGGACGCCGACCCGGCCCGCACCGTGAGGCGAGCGTGGGACGAGGTGATGAGCGAGAGGGCTCCGGAAGCCACCGCGTGACGGTCGCCCGGTACTGCGGCACCGGCACGTCGCCGCAACGCAGCACTCCGCGGCAGTCCGGGCGGGCAGGCGCGGGCACTCGCTCCCGGTTGGAGCAGCACGGGCGGGTCCCGGCACTCGCACGGTCGTCGGCGAATCGCGCTCGCACCCGGGCTGTGCCACCCTGGATGAGGCGCCCACGCACTCGCTCGGGCTGTTTCCCCGGCCATCAGTGCTCGGCGCCCGCCCGGCACCGCAGCCCCGGGCCAGACATCAAGCAATCGTCTCTTCACCTGCCCCTTCGTATGTCCGGGCCCGGCCCTGCGGCGGACCGTCACGTGAGGGGGCGGCACGGGATGTCCGGCGATGCCCGTCGTCACACGAACCGCTCGGCAGCACATGCCGGCGGTCACGCACGGGCCGTCGGCCGGCGTGAGGGAGTGCCACCATGGTCAGTGCCATCGAGGACTACGCGTTCCTCGGCGATCTGCAATCCGGTGCGCTGGTGGGACGCGACGGGTCCATCGACTGGCTGTGCCTGCCCAGATTCGACTCACCGGCGTGCTTCGCCGCGCTGCTGCACGACGAGAGCGCCGGACGGTGGCTGCTGGCACCGGCAGCGGGCGGCCCCGCCACGCGACGCAGGTACCGGGACGACACCCTGGTCCTGGAGACCGAGTGGCACACCGCGGAGGGCAGCGTACGCATCGTGGACTGCCTGCCACTGCGCCGCGAATCCGCCGACGTCGTACGTCTCGTCGAGGGCCTCGCCGGGCGGGTGCCGATGCGGATGGACCTGCGGCTGCGCCCCGACTACGGCCGTATCGTCCCGTGGGTGCACCGCGCCGGGGGCGGACTGCGGGCCGTGGCGGGCCCGGACGCGTTCTGGCTGCACACCCCGGTGGAGGTGCACGGCGAGAACATGACCACCCGGGCGGAGTTCACCGTCACGGCCGGTCAACAGGTGCCCTTCGTCCTGACGTACAAGCCGTCCCACCTCGTCACCCCGGTGAAGCCGGTCGACGCGCTGTCCGCCGTCGAGGCCACCGAACGATTCTGGCGGACCTGGACCGGCCGGTGCAGCTACCGCGGGCAGTGGGACGACGCGGTGCGGCGCTCCCTGATCACCCTCAAAGCCCTGACGTACCGGCCCACCGGGGGCATCCTCGCCGCGGCCACCACGTCGCTGCCCGAGGAACTCGGCGGCTCGCGCAACTGGGACTACCGCTACTGCTGGCTGCGCGACGCCACGTTCACGCTCCAGGCGCTCACCGGCACCGGCTACTTGGAGGAGGCGACCCGGTGGCGGGACTGGCTGCTGCGCGCCGTCGCCGGCAACCCCGCCGACCTGCAGATCATGTACGGTCTCGACGGCACATGGCGGCTGCCCGAGTACGAACTGGACTGGCTCTCGGGGTGCGAGGGCTCCTCGCCCGTCCGGGTCGGCAACGCCGCCACCCGCCAGTTCCAGCTGGACGTGTGGGGCGAGGTCCTCGAGTCCTTCTACGTGGGCCGCGAGGCCGGGATGGACGCCAGCGAGACGGCATGGAGCATGCAGCGGGCCCTGCTGGACTTCCTGGAGGGCAACTGGCGGGAACCCGACCTCAGTCTGTGGGAATTCAGGGGCGCGCCACGCCACTTCGTGCACTCGAAGGTGATGGCGTGGGCCGGTGTGGACCGGGCGGTGCGCTCGGTGCTGCACCACGGCTGCCGGGGCCCGGCGCAACACTGGGCACAACTGCGCGACCGCATCCACGCGGAGGTGTGCGAACAGGGCTATGACGCCGAGCGGAACACCTTCACCCAGTTCTACGGGTCGAAGGGGGTGGACGCCGCACTCCTGCTGCTGCCGCGCGTCGGCTTCCTGCCCTGGCGCGACCCACGGGTCCGGGGCACCGTCGACACCGTGTGCCGGGAACTGGGTCAGGACGGCTTCCTGCGGCGCTACCTTCCGGAGGCGGACGGCGGCGTGGACGGCCTGCAGGGTTCCGAGGCCACCTTCCTGGTGTGCACCTTCTGGCTCGTCGACGCGCTGCACGGGACCGGCCGCCGGCAGGAGGCCCAGGAGCTGTACGAGCGGCTGCTCGGCCTGCGCAACGACGTGGGGCTGCTCGCGGAGGAGTACGACCCGGCCACGGGCCGTCACCTCGGCAACACACCACAGGCGTTCAGCATGGTCGGCCTCGTCAACAGCGCCCTGTGGCTGAGCGGTACGACGGACATCACCGCCGTCGACGGCCGGCACTCCGGCGCCCGCTCCGGGACCGGGGTCCTCGAACCGGCCGGGCACCGCGGTCACCTGCGCCGCTGACGCGGCCGGGCCGAAAGGACATCCATGAACGACACGAGGGACATCTCCGCGCCCGGCCCCCGCGAGGCGGACGTGCTGATCATCGGCAGCGGCCCCGTCGGCTGCGCCTTCGCCCGCAAACTGGTGGACGCGGGCAGAAGCGTCCTGATGATCGACGCGGGGGCCCAGCTCTCCCGCCGTTACGGCGAACACCTCAAGAACAGCTACCTCTTCCAGAAGAACATCGACCTGTTCGTCTCCGTCATCAAGGGCAACCTGCTCCCGCTGTCGACGGCGACCAACCGGGAACCGGAACTCACGCTCGACCCGTCGGCGTTCTCCTACGACCCCGACACGTACGCCGGCTTCTCGATGCGCAACCAGAACCCGGAGCAGGGCAAGCACCTCAACCTGCCGGCGGCGGCGGCCACCTACGCGGTCGGCGGCATGGCCACCCACTGGACCTGCGCGGTGCCCCGGTTCCACCCCGAGGTGGAACGGCGGTACGGCGGGCGGGGCTACCCCATCGACGACAAGAAGATGGACGAGCTCTACGACACGGCGGAGCCCTTGCTGGCCCGCAACACCCGCGTCTTCGCCTCGTCCGCCCGGCACCTGCTGGTCAAGCGGGTACTGCAACGGGCCGGGGAGGAGTTCGCCGACGTCACCGAACTGCCCCTCGCGGTCAGCGAGCGGGCCGACTCGCCCCAGACCTCGGCGGTCACCTGGTCGGCCGCCGACACCGTCCTCGGCGAGCTGGCGGACCCCGCCCACACGCCCCCGCACGGCTCGTTCACCCTCCTGCCGGAGCACCAGTGCGTCCGGCTGGAGATCGCGGGTTCGGGCAGGAACCAGAAGGTCCAGTACGCCGTGGTGCGCGACCTGCGCGACGTACGCGAGGAGATCCGGCTGCGCGCCGAGACGTACGTGGTGGCGTGCGGTGCCGTGCCCACACCGCAGTTGCTGTTCAACTCCGGCGTCACCCTGCCCGCGCTCGGCCGCTACATGACCGAACAGCCCATGTCGTTCTGTCAGGTGGTGCTGCAACAGGAGCACGTGGACCACGTCGAGGAGATCCTGCGCGGCGCCCCGGGGGGCGACGCACCGGCCCGGGCCGCCGCCGACCGGGTCGCCCGTTACCGCGCCACCGAGCTGGCCCGTCTGCGCTCCGGCGACAAGTGCGCCGACCCGGTGCCCTTCCCGCGCACGGAGCGGGACCCGAACCTGGCGCTGCTGGTGACCGACAAACGGCCCTGGCACTGCCAGATCCACCGGGACGCCTTCACCTACGGCGCCGTGCCGCCCAACATCGACCCCCGGCTCATCGTCGACCTGCGCTGGTTCGGCATGTCCCGGCCCCGCCCGGAGAACAGGGTCACCTTCTCGCGCAGGCTCCGCGACACCTTCGACATGCCGCAGCCCACCTTCGAGTTCCGCCTCGACGGGGCCGAACGCAAGGAGACCGACCGCATGAACGAGCACATGCTGCGCACCGCCGCCGCGCTGGGCGGTTTCCTGCCCGGTTCCGAGCCCGTCTTCCTCACCCCGGGCCTGCCGCTGCACATCGCGGGCACCACCCGCATGGGCACCAGGTCGCTGGACAGCGTCGTCGACGAGTACTCCAAGGTGTGGAACATCGACAACCTGTACCTCGGCGGCAACGGTCTGCACCCCTTCGGCAACGCGTCCAACCCCACGCTCACCAGCGTGGCCATGGCCCTGCACGCGGCCGACACCATCGTCAAGGGCCACCCCGGACACTGACTCCACGATCCCTGGACCTCACCATGCAGGCACCGACCACCCCGCGCCCGGAGGGCATCCACCTGGGTATCACACCCACCTGCTGGAGCAACGACGACTTCCCGCTCATCGGCAACGACATCCCCATGGAGCAGTGCCTCAGCGAGATCGCGCTCGCCGGCTTCGAGGGCTGCAGCATCGGCCACACCTTCACCACCGACGCCGACGCGTTGGCCGCCGCGATGCACCTGCGCGGTCTCAGCGTGAGCGAACCATGGATGAGCACGTACTTCACCGTTCCCGAAGGCTGCGAGCGCACCGCCCGCGAACTGCTGAAGGTGCTGGAGTTCCTGAAGAGGCTCAACGCGGCCGGTCCTCCGGTGAAGACCGGCGTCATCGGGGTCGCCGAGTTCGGCGGAGCCGTTCATCTGCAGGCGGTCAGCCTGCGCGCCAACAAACCGGAGTTCA
This sequence comes from Streptomyces sp. NPDC006610, assembly GCF_040611575.1. Lineage (NCBI taxonomy): Bacteria > Bacillati > Actinomycetota > Actinomycetes > Kitasatosporales > Streptomycetaceae > Streptomyces > Streptomyces sp. NPDC006610. The sequence goes on along the minus strand of NZ_JBEXOP010000009.1, from coordinate 163,916 downwards.
CCGACGCGCAGTGGACCGAACTGTGCGAAGGGCTGAACAAGATCGGCGAGATCACCGCGAACCAGGGCTTCCGACTCGCCTACCACCCGCACATGGGCACCGGTGTCCAGAGCGGAGCCGACATCGACCGGCTCATGCGGCACACCGACCCGCGCCACGTCGGCCTCCTGCTGGACACCGGCCACCTCGCCTGGGCGGGTGTCGATCCGGTCGACGTCATCGAACGTCACCGGGACCGGATCGCGCACCTGCACCTGAAGAATGTCCGCGGCAGCGTCCGCGCGGACGGCGCCCTGGCCGACGGCAGCTTCCGCGAGTACGTCGAGGCGGGCATCTTCACCGTGCCCGGCGACGGCGACGGCGACGTCGACTTCGACGCCGTCCTCAAGGCCCTCCGTCCGGGCGAGTCCTACCGGGGCTGGCTGGTGGTGGAGGCCGAACAGGATCCGCACGCCGGCCATCCGCCGCTGCACTACGCCCAGTTGGCCCGTTCCTACCTGGCCCGGGTCATCGGCTGACCCACCCCGCCCCCTCCTCACCGGAAGGCATTCACATGGGCGCGAGCACTCCCCTCGGCATCCGCCTCCCCAGGTTCACCCGGGAAGTCCTGCACGACAACCTGAACGAGGGCTACTGGCTGGAGGCCCCCGACATCGACGGCGACTCCCTGCCCGATCTGTTCGGGCACGGGATGAGCCTCGGCGAGATCTACTGGTACAAGAACCCCGACTGGCGACGGCGGCTGGTCGCCGACGGCTTCCACATGCCGAACGGCGCCCACTTCGGGGACATCACCGGAAACGGCCACCCCGACATCGTCGTCAGCTACGAGCTGTACGGCGCCGGCGGGCGCATCGACGACCCCGACCCCGAGGGCGGGAAGATCGACTGGATCGAGAACACCGGCAAGTTCGACTCCGAAAAGCGCTGGGAGCGCCACTACATCGGCCGCGAGACAGCCATGCACCGGCTGCGGCTCGGCCACTTCACCCAGACCCGCACGCCGGAACTGATGGCCCTGCCGACCGTGGGGGCCCGGCACGTGCACGCCCTGGTCCCCGTCGTGCTGTTCAGCCCCGGCAGCGACGTACGCCGGCCCTGGGACGAACACGTCGTCGACGACAGCCACTTCCGCATGATCCACGGCGTGGAGACGCAGAAGAACCCGCTGCCCGGCAGCGAGCACCTCGACTCGGTCCTGCTCGCCTCCGAGGAGGGCGTGACCTGGCTCCACCACGACGAGCGCGAGCGGCGGTTCACCACCACCCACATCGGCTCCGGCGAGCTCGAGCGGTTCGAGCAGACCGGGTTCAAGGGCAGCGGCGACGTGGGTGCCGGACGGATCGGCGACGACCCGCACGCCTACGTGGTGGCCACCGAGCCCTTCCACGGCAACACCGTGGCCGCCTACGTCAAGGAACGCCCCGGCACCCCCGTGGCCGAGGCGGTCTGGCGCCGGATCGTGCTCGACGTCTTCGGCGACCCCAACGAACTCGGCGAGGGCCCCGGCCACCAGATCGTCTGCGCCGACTTCGACAACGACGGCGACGACGAGTTCCTGGTCGCCCTGCGCGGCCCCCACCCCTGGCAGGGGGTCTTCTACTACAAGTGCCTGGACGTCGCCTCCGGCACGTTCACCAAGTGGCGGATCTCCTCCGACAGCACGGCGCGCATCGCGATCGCCGACTTCAACGGCGACGGCCGCCTCGACTTCGCCACCATCGCGTACAAGGTCGACAAGTACTTCCTCGCCGAGGACGCCAAGCTCTGCCTGTTCCGCAACGACATCGCGGAAGCCGCCGGCCGGCCATGAGACGCGGCGGAGCGTGGTGGCCCTGGGCGGTCGGAGCGGCCGCCCTGGCCGCCCTGCTCACGGTGGTGGTCCTGGTGGTCGGCGAGGACGCCGAGGCGGCCGCGACGTCCCTGAGCGTCCTGCTCTCGGCCACCGTCGGCCTGCTGAGCTGGTCGTGGCACCGCTCGCGTCCCGCCGCGCCGGCCACCCGGTCCGAACTGGACCAGGCCTCCGAGGCGCTCGCCGCCATGGTGCGCCGTCAGTGGACCGAGGAGGCCGCCGCGCAGGGACTGCTGGACCCGCACCCGCTGGCCGTGCGCTGGCGCAGCGGCCAGACCGAGGCCGGCGACCACGCGCGGGTCGTCGGCCGCACCGTGGCCGGCCGCAGCGACGACATCCGTGCCTTCGCCGCGGCGTTCCGCGCACTGCCGCACCGTCGGCTGGTCGTCCTCGGCGACCCCGGTGCCGGCAAGACGACCCTTGCCATGCTCCTGGTGCGGGAACTCCTGCGCGCGCCGGAACCCGCAGAGGCCGTCCCCGTCCTGCTGGACCTCGTGCCGTGGAACCCGCGCAAGGAGCCGCTGCTGGACTGGATGGCACGCCGCATCCACGAGGACTACCCGGCGCTTCGCAACCACGAGACGTACGGCCGCGACGCGCCACGCAAACTGGTCGCCGAGGGGCGCGTCCTGCCCGTTCTGGACGGCCTCGACGAACTCCCCGCCGACCTGCGGGCCAGAGCGCTGGTGGCCGTCAACCACGCCGTCGCCGTCCACGGCCCGCTGGTCCTCACGTCACGCAGGGCCGAGTACCACCGAGTGGTCGCGGAGACCGACGTGATCACCGCCGCCGCCGTCGTCGTCGCCGAGCCGGTGGCACCGGCAGACGTGGCGGACTACCTGCGCAGCGCCGTCCCGCCCCGGCGCATTCCCTCGTGGCAGCCCGTGATCGAGGAACTCACGAACCACCCGCACAGTGCCGTCGCCCGGACGCTGTCGGTGCCGCTGAACGTCTGGCTCGCCGTCACCGTGTACTCCTCGCCGGCCGGCGACCCCGCCGACCTCATCGGGTGCACCGACGCGGACCGCCTGAGGCGCCAGCTCCTCGACGCGCTGGTCCCCGCGCTGTTCTCCGTGGAACCGACCGGGTCGGACGCCTCGGTCCCCGAGGCGCGCCGCACCGCCGCCTCCCGCCGGAGCCCCGAGGACGCCCGGACGGCGCTGGCCTTCCTCGCCCGTCACATCAAACGCGAGGGCACCGATGACATCGCCTGGTGGAACCTGCACCGGGCGCTTCGCCCGAACCCGGCGGGCCCGCTGTCCGCACCACTGGCCGGAGCGATGGTCGGGCTGGGTGCGGGAGGTGTGACGGGAGAGTACCTGCACTGGGCGTTCTCACCGCTTGCGCGGCTGGTCTGCTTCCTGACCGTCACGCTCGCCACGGCCGTTGCCGCCACGGTGGTGATCCGGCTCGCCTGGGTCACCGACCGGACGGAACCCGCACGGCCGCCGCCCGGATCCCCGACGGGCGGCCGGGGACGATGGCACGGCCTCACGGATGCCGCGCGTCGCCTGGGGGCCGGGTGCCTCGTCGTCCTGCCGCTGTCCGCCGGGGTGGGGGCGGTGATCGAGCACTGGTCGGCGGCGATCGCACCGGCGGCGAAGGCCCTGCGCAGGTGGGAGGTCGCGCCGTACACCGGGCTGCGGGCGGGAGCCGCTTGGGCCCTGTTCATGGTGCTCCTGGCCCTCGGCGCGCTCGGCGTCTCACTGCTGCGCCGGTGGGCCCCCCGGTATCCGGGCGCCGGGCGCCGCGGCGCCCGCCTGCGCAGGATCCTCGCGTTCGTCCTGCTCCACTGGCTGGGCGCCGCACTCGCCGGCGCCCTGTCGTTGCTGGCCATCCGGCAGAAGGCCGGACGCTCCGTCATGAACGTCTCGTTCATCGACCTGTCCACGGACCTGACCGTCGTCTGCCAGGACGCGGCGTACCACTCCTGCATCTTCCTCCTGATCGTGGCCATCATGGCGGGCCTCGATCCGACCACCGGCTCCTCCCGCCCGACCCGTCTGGACTTCCGGGCCCCGAAGCGTCTGCTGTGGACCATGCTTCCCGCCTGCCTGGGAAGGGGGATGCTCCTGGGCGTCGTCCTGGGAGGGTTCCTGTCCTTCGTGGAGACCTGGAGCGTCGATCTGTCCCTGTGGGAGAGGTTCGTCATGACCGCCACCCTCGGGGTCTTCTTCGGCGTCCTGTTCGGGGCCGGGCTGGCGGTCCTGCGCTGGGCTCATGTTCCCGCCGACCTGGAGCAGGAGACTCCGCAGTCCACTCTTCGGGGCGCCCGCACCGTCGCCGCCGCGCTCATGGCGTTCACGATCGTGCCCTTCCTCGCCAAGTGGATCATCACGGTCCTGACGGACCTGGCGGAGAGCGACGACCAGACCGTACAGATCCTCGCCTACTCGCTGCGCACTCCGGAGGCGAACCTGTCCCTGGGACTCGCGGCCGGGCTCCTGGCCGTGTCGAGCACCGCCTACTTCGCCTACTGGGAGAGCAGCCTGCGGCTCGCCGCGACACGACGGCTGCCGCGTCACCCGGTGGCGTTCATGGAGGAGGCGCGGCTGCTCCATGTGCTCCGGCGGGTCGGTCCCGTGTACCAGTTCTGCCACTCCGAGTTCAGGGACCACCTCGTCAGCGGCGTGGTCGCGCGGGACGAGCCGGAGCGGTCCCGCACCGCACGGGTGTGACCCCTGGCGCGGTACCCGAGCGCCCCGCACCGTGCCACGGATGCCGCCGTGGGGAACCCCGTTCCCGCGCACGACCGCCGCGTCACGGGGACGGCTCCCGTCCGGCCGCCTCCGTCCGACGCTGCGCGCACTGCACGTCCACCACCGCCGCGGCCGTGTGGGCCCGCTGGACGTCGGCGCCGAACGCGCCGCTGCGCAGCATGGGCCAGTTCTCGGCGAAACGGGCCTGCACCCGCGTGGCGACGCGGAGCCGTCCTTCGGCGTCCCAGCGGTCCGCGAGCGTGAACTCGCCCTCCGTCGCCGGGGGCTGCGACAGGTCGGCCTGCAGGAGCGCGGTCAGGTATTCGAAGGCGTCGAACGCGTCGGAGATCGCGTGGTCGCTGTCGGCGGCCGGTTCGGCGAGCACGTCCCGCACCTGTGCACGCAGCCAGGTGCTGTGCGCGGCCTGAACGAGTGAGGGCGGGTACGGGGCGTTCAGGTACGCGTTGACGCGTTCGCCCCCGCCGAGCACGTCGCCGGTCCGCAGGGCCAGTACGGCGGGCTCTGGCTCGGCGGCGGTCCGGCGGGAACCGGGCCGGGGGGCAGCGGGGTGCGCCAGGACCGGCTCCAGCAGCAGTCGGCCGAGCAGTTCGTCCCGGCCGGCCAGTACGGCGGCGGTGCCGGCGGCGGCCAGGGCGAGCAGGGCGGGGTAGAGGTGCGGCGCATCGCCGGCCTGCTCGTCTCCGCCGCCGCGCCGTACGTTCAGCAGCCGTTGCAGCGCACGCACCCATACCCGGGTGTGGGCCCCCTCCTCGTCGTGGAAGGCTCCCACGCTCAGCAGATGCAGCAGCGTGTCGCAGTCCCGCCGGCAGCGGTCGAGCCGCTCCCGGTACGTCGTCCCCGCCTCCCCGGCCTGCTCGCCGGGCCGGTACCGGCCGCCGTCGGAGAGCCGTTCCACCACCCGCATCGCCTCGGCGTCCACGAGTTCGTGCAGTTCGATGCGGCGCACCGGGTCCGGCAGCGCCCGTTTGAGGCGGGCCACCGACAGCTCGCGGGCCGGCGCGGGCTCCGCCAGGCGTTCCAGGGCCTCGACCCGTGCCAGCAGACCGGGAAAGAGCTGCTTGGCCGTCAGCCCCCGGATCACCACGGCGCCGTGCCGGGCGACGAGTTCCGCGGCACGGCCCGTCGGCCCTCGCCGCGCGCACCAGAAGACGGGGTAGCGGCGCGTGGCGCGGCGCTGGAAACAGGAGACCAGCGCGTGGTCCCACTCGGCGGACCAGCCGCACACGATCAGCCCGTACTCGTCCAGCACCTGATCCACCAGCCCGGCCCAGGCGTCCGGGTACCTCTCCAGCTCACGTTCGGTGTTGCGGGCCTCCAGGTCGTTCAGGTCGCCGTGCAGTTTGACGACCGTGGCACGGGCGTGCGCCAGCGGCGTCATCCCGAGGAGACCGGGAGGCCCGTGGACGACCTGCGGCTGGACTCCCTCCGCTTCCAGCGCCTGCTCGACGAGACGGTCGAAGTTCGTGGTGAGCACCACGCGTACCCAACCGCGCGCCACCAGCCGGGCCACCGCCCGATGCGCCGCTCCCGGCTGCTTCAGCCCGTGCTGCCGGTCCTCGTCGCCGGGCTCGAAGTAGCCGCGCAGCAGCTTGTGCCGGGCGGCGGGAGTGTCACCCAGCGCCTCCAGCAGGGCGGAGTAGCCGAGTGGCCCGCCGTCGCCGTGGCGGGCCCACCAGGACTCCGGGTCGGCGGCGGCCAGTTCCTCGTCCGCGCCTCGCGCGACGGCGGCCCGGCGCACCAGATCCGTGACGATCCCCCATCCCGTGGGCACACCGACATCCCGCGACATGCCCGCACCGAGCAGCAGCGCGTACACTCCGGGCCCGCTGTGCACGCCCATGGCGAGTGACACCAGGGGATCGAGGCCGCGCATCGCCGACGCGGCGCCCGGCCTGTCGTGGCGCTCCGTCATGCTTTCACTGTGCGTCGACGCACCGGGGCACGCCTCCCGGAGCACGCACGCGCCGCCACCTGCCCGGCGTGCGCCGCACCGCTCTCGCGGGCCCTTGGGCACGCACGCGGTGGGTACGCGCCGCGGGGCCTCCCGCCGACCGCCCGACGACGCCGCAGTCGCGGGCCCGGACGCCCGCGCGCCGCTGCGAGGCGCCCGTCCGGTGACCCCGAGCAGGTCGGACGCGCGGCGGCGGCAGGACGGCCCGGGAAGCGAGGCCCCGCCTGCCCGCGGTGCTCGCGCGGGGAACGGTGCGGCGCGGACGTCGGATCGGCCCGGGACCCGCGTCCGAACAGGTCGCCTTCGGCGCACTCGTGCGCCGGGACGGGGCACGCGAGGAATGCTTCCGGCATGACCCATCGCGCAATGCTCCGCCGGGCGGCCGTGACGGCGATCTCGGTCGTGGCCCTCGCCGCGGCGTGCACCGCCCGCCCGTCCACCGCGGGAACCGGACGCGCAGCGGCCGGGTCCGCGGGCGCCGCCGCAGCCGTGGCCGCCGCCGGTGAGACGGTACGCACGGACGCGGGCCTGGTCCGCGGCGCCCGCTCGGGCCCTTACCGCATCTTCCGGGGCATCCCCTACGCGGGAGCCCCCAAGGGACGCCACCGGTGGGCCCCGCCCCGCCCGGTCACGCCGTGGAAGGGGATCAGGGACGCGACCAAGCCGGGTCCGCTGTGCCCACAGGTGCCCTCGCAGTACGCGCCGATCTCCAGCACCGAGGAGGACTGCCTGGTCCTGAACGTCACGACGCCGCCCGCCACGGACCGCCGCCGGCACCTGCCCGTGCTCGTGTGGATCCACGGCGACGGCTCCGTGGGCGGCGGCTCCCTGTTCGACGGGCGCCGCCTGGCCGGGCAGGGCCTGGTGGTCGTCACCCTCAACTACCGTCTCGGCGTCTTCGGCGGTCTCGCCCTGCCGGGCCTCGACGGGGCCGGCACCTTCGGTCTGCAGGACCAGCGGGCGGCCCTGACATGGGTGCGGAAAAACGTGAGGGCCTTCGGCGGCGACCCGGGCAACGTCACTGTCGCCGGGGTGTCGTTCGGTGCGTCCGCGATCGCCGCGCATCTGACGTCACCCGCGTCCAAGGGCCTGTTCCACCGGGCCGTCATGGCCAGCGGCGAGGCCGTGATGGACATGCCCGCCGGTGCCATGGGACCGGACGTGCCGGGATACCCGTGGTACGTCTGGCGCAGCGGGCGGGAGGCGGAGGCCATCACGACGGAAATGATCTCGCCGCTCGGCTGCCGTCACCGCGACCCCCGGCGCACGCTCGCCTGTCTGCGTGCGCTGCCGGTGAAGAAGATCCTGGAAGTGCCCCACATCATGAACGCCTTCCAGTTCTTCGGATACGGCAACGCCACCCTGCCCGAACTGCCGCCCGACGCCCTGCGCGCCGGACGGTTCCATACCGTGCCCATGCTGTCGGGCGCGACCCGGGACGAGCACCGCGTGATCGTCGGGATGCTCTACGACGCCGTGGGCAAACCCTTCACCGAGGCCGACTACGGCCGCGCCCTTCGCACCGCGTTCGGCGAGGAGGCCGCCCCGCGGGTACGGGCCGAATACCCCGTGTCCGCCTTCGGCTCCCCCGCCCTGGCCTGGTCCGCGGTGATCACCGACCGGATGTGGGCGCGCGGCACCCACGCGCAGCACCAGGCACTCGCACGTCACGTACCGGTGTACGCGTACGAGTTCGCCGACCGCGACGCGCCGATGTTCCTGCCGTTGCCGGGCGCCTTCGACTTCGGCGCCTTCCACTCCGGCGACATCCCGTACCTCTTCGAGGACCCGGTGGCCGAGCCGCTGTTCACCCCGGCGCAGCGCCGCCTGTCGGCCACGATGACCGGCTACTGGGCCGCGTTCGCCCGCACCGGCGCGCCGCGGGGCGCCGGACTTCCCGCCTGGCGCGCCTACCGCCCGGAACGGGCCGGCCCGCCGTACACGCAGTCGCTCGCGCCGCAGCGGATCGGGCCCGTCGACTACTTCCGTGAACACAATCTCGGGTTCTGGAGCCGCATGCCCTGACAAGGCGACGGGCACCCTTACCAGCCGGCCCGGTCTGGACTCCGGAGCTGTCCCCGCCCCCGTTCCGGAGGCCACCGCCATGGGCGCACCCGGCCCGCCCCGGCAGAGCGTGAGGCCATGAAGGCAACACTGCCACCGCGGACTGCGCACAACCCGCGAAGCCCCGCCGACCGTACCCATTGAGCCGCCCCGGGGCGCGCCGCCCCAGCCTGCCGAGTCCCCGGCAGCAGCGCCCCACTCCGCTCCGCCCTGCTGCGGACAGCCCGTCCGCCCGTGGGGGCCCGGCCTCTGCAGGCCGGGCCCCACGACGAAGCGTGCGTGCGGGTCACGTCACCATCGGTACCAGCGGCTTCGTCCCCCTCCGGCGGAGGTGGAGCGGGCGACGAAGCCGAGCAGCCACAGCACCAGGACGGCGAGTGCGATCCACCACAGGATTTTGACGGCGAAACCGGCGCCGAAAAGGATCACAGCGAGGAGCAGAACAAGAAGCAGGGGAATCATAGGTGTCAACCTCCTGGGCGCTCTTGTGTCCCACGATTCGACCGCGCATTCTTCGACAGCGCGTTGTTTGTCGAGGAAAACTGAGGGCAGTCGTCGGTCACAGTCACCGCGAAAGCGGGACAGAACCCTACAGGAGGCGTGTTCCATGACTGCCGGTGAGAAGGCCAAGGCCATGGCCGAGCAGGCGAAGGGCAAGGCCAAGAAGACGTTGGGCAGGACGACCGGCGATGACCGCATGCTTGCGGAAGGGCAGGTCGAGAAGAGCACGGGTGATGCCCGAGCAGCGAAGGAAAAGACCAAGGACGCTTTCAAGCGCTGACGTCGCTTCTCTGCTTTTTTCTGGAAAGGGCCCTTCCGAGCGGGAGGGCCCTTCCGCGGTTCAGCGCCGCGAGAGGCATCCCTGGCCGACGGTCGGCATCGAGCCGTCGCGAAAGCCCATGTCACCGCGGCTTTCGACGGCCGGGGCACAACCGCGGTCCCTCCGCGTCGGCAGTCCGGACACCGGGGCTGCGGAGGCAGGACGACCGTCACGTGGCACGGCAGGGCGTCGTCGGGGCGGACGGCCGGGCCGCCGCCGAGGTCGTCCGGCAGGGCAGGGCGGTGCGGTGATGCGTTCGCCGGCCCGCCCGCGCGCGGCAACCCGGGACGCTCGTCCGGCCCAACCCTGATGGCAGAGCCGCCCGTGCTCGGCAACGGTGGGATGTGTCCACCATTCCTGCCGCCCTGCCCGCCCCCTTCCGAAGGAGCACCGTCATGTCCGAACGCAACACGCTCATCCGCAGCCTGCACGACGTGGGTCTGGCAGCCTGGTTCGGCGGTTCGCTGATGGGCGCGGTGGGCCTCAACGGCGCCGCCAGGGAGGAGGGCGGAACCGAGGCCACCAGGGACCGCATCTCTTCCGCGGGTTGGGCCAAGTGGACGCCCGTCAACGCGGCCGCAATCGGCGCGCACCTCTTCGGTGGCGGCGGGCTGCTCGCGGTGAACGCGCACCGCGTCGCCACCCAGCAGGGCGTGGCGGCGTCCACCGTGGCCAAGACCGTCGTCACCGCCGCGGCTCTGGCCGCCACCGCCTACGCCCGGGTCCTGGGCAAGAAGGTCGAGCTGGCTTCCTCCTCCGACCCGGTCGACGCCGAGAAGGCACAGAAGCACCCTGTCGACCTGGACAAGGCACGCCGTCAGCTGGCCTGCGCGCAGTGGGCGGTGCCGGCGCTGACCGGATGCCTGGTCGTCCTCAACGCCCTGCACGGCGAACAGCAGCGCCCCGTCGAGCAGGTTCCCGGCATGTGGGAGCGGGTCCGCTCCGCGACCCACCTCACGTCGTAAGAAGTCCGCGGCAACGAACCGGTCGGCGCCAGCGGCCGTTGCGGGACGCACGGTCGCGCTCCCCCGCATCTCCACGATGGCCGGGGGCACTCGGGAACCGCATGACGGACCGGGCAGCCGGCCGCCCTCCAGGCCAGAACAGGGAGTTCCCATGTCCACGCACGCACGCGCCCCCCGCCCCGCACGGACTCCGGTCCAGCAGGCCGCACTGATCGTGGGGGTCGTCTTCCTCCTGGTCGGCGTTCTCGGCTTCATCCCGGGGATCACCACCCACTACGACACCATGGAGTTCGCCGCCCACCACTCCGAGGCCAAGCTCCTGGGGATCTTCCAGGTCTCCATCCTTCACAACCTCGTCCACCTGGCCTTCGGCCTCGCCGGACTGGCACTGTCACGCACCGCAGCGCACGCGCGGCTCTACCTCCTCGCCGGCGGCGCCGTCTACCTGGTGCTGTGGCTGTACGGGCTGGTCATCGACCACGACAGCGCCGCGAACTTCGTCCCCGTCAACACCGCCGACAACTGGCTCCACCTGCTGCTCGGCCTCGGCATGATCGCACTGGGCGTCCTGCTCACCCGCGGTCGCAGCACGGCACGGACTCCGTGACCGCGCAGAAACGCTTCTGACCGCCAGCCCCGCCGGCCGACGACCGACCCGTGTGCACGCCCGGTCCACAGGGGTCGGCCGTCGTGCAGGCGGGGCCGTCGGCACCGGTGCCGCTCGGCGCCGCTCATGGTGAGCCGGGCCCGGACACAGGGACCGCCGTCGACCGACGAGGCGCCACTGCAGAGGCCGGGCGGCTGTCGGACGGAGTCCACGGCAGTAGTACACACGCCCGAACAAGGACTGGTGAGCAGCTCAGCGCACCAGCCCCGACTCCCACGCCCACGTCGCGATCTTCACACGGTTGCGGACATGCACCCGGAAGGGCAGACCGACTCGGGCGCCGAGGAAACACCCCCGGAAGAGGACTCGACGTGACGGCCTCGGTCCCCCGACGGTTGTCACCCGCCTTGGAGGCGAGGACGGCATCCTGGCGCGGGGACCGGTGCCCAGGGCGACCGCGGCCCGACCGCCCTGGGCACGCCCGCGTACGTCTAGGCCCGGATCCCGGCGTCCCCCGCGGTCGAGGGCTCTCGCTCGCCTGCACCCGTCGAATCCGCTGACCGAGAGGCGGCTGCCCCTCGCACCGCCGCGTATGGCCCCGGCCCTCGACAAGAGCCGGAGGCTTCCTCGGACCCCCTCGGGAACCCCGACGGGCGTGCGCACGACGGAAGCGGGGCACTCGAGACGCATTGATCGGACTCCGCTCCGGGGGCCGGTTCCCGAGTCGGCGGGGACGGTCGCTCGGGACGGCAAGGGAGCATGGTGACTGTGCGCATCAGGGCGGGGAACGCCTCTCGCAAGCCGCACGGGGAGAGCGGGCGCCCCGCACCGACCGTACGGTACGCATCGGAGCGGCGGTGGCCCCGATGACGGCCGAGGTGATGAAGGCGGTACGGCTGATCGCCGAAGCCTCAGCGGACGCGCCTGACGAAGACGTTCCGCTGCGGGTGTGCGCGGCGGTGTGCGAAGGGTTCGGCGTGGACGGAGCCACCTTGTCGTTGCTCACCGACACCCCTTCCCGCCAGTTGCTCGCCGCGTCGGGCGAGGCCGCCCTTGTGCTGGAGGAGATCCAGTTCACTGTGCTGGAGGGGCCCTGCATCACTGCCGCGCAGACCGGCGACCCGCTGGCCGTGGACGACCTGCGGCACGAGCTGACGCCCTGGCCTCTGTTCGGGGCGATGACTCGCGAGAGGCTGCCAGAGGTGGCCTCGGTGTACGCACTCCCCCTGTTCTTCGGCGACTACGTCCTCGGGTCGGTCGACCTGCTGGCGACGCGTCCGCGCGCCCTCGGGGAGGATGCCCTGGAGCAGGCGTCCCACGTGGCCGACGCGGTGACGGCAGCGCTCCTGCCGACCCGCGAGATGCTTCTCACGGGGAACAACGTCCCGGAGTGGGAACCGAAGCCGGTGATCCGCGCCCACTGGTTCGACACCTGGCGCGCCGTCGGGGCCTTGGCGGCCCTCCGGAGAATCAGCCCGGAGGACGCCCTCGCCCTCATGCGCGCCGAGTCCTTCCGCACCGGCAGGTCATTGCCGGACATCACCACGGACATCCTGCGCGACCCGCCGGGCACGCCGTAGCCGCGCGGTTCGGACCACCTGCTCAGGCGTCCGTCGGCACGTCGTCCGCTTGGACAGCTGTCAGGGGACAGCAGCGGAAAGCGCCGTGAGCCCTCACCGTGGTCACGGATGCGGTTCCGGACGAAACACCGGCGAGGACATCCCCCTCGACGGCGCGTACCGGATCTGCCGTCTGTCGGCCCAGCTGTGTGCAGGCTCGCCGGCGACCGAGAGCCTGATCGGGTCGCGGCTCGCGATCGGCCTCCTCACTCAGCCCGAGGATCTGGTGGAACGCCGCTCACGCCCCGGCGCGCGAGCTCGCGCCACCCGCCGACCGGTGCGAGCACATGTCGGCGGTGCCGACGAGCCGGGCCGTGGGTCGCTGTGGGGCACGGGACCGTGGCCGCGAGAAGGGGTGACGGTCGGCCGTCGCGTCGTCCGGGCGGGTGACGACGAGGACGGACGGGCGGGGCCGCCGGCGGCTCAGGCGGTGTCTCCCTGCTGGTCGCCGCCCTGGGCGCCGTCGAGGCCGGTCTGCGAGTCCGTCCCCGTGTGCCGTCAGGATCGGCCCAGGTCTGCGCTTCCGCGCCGTGCGCGGAAGCGACGGTCCCCGGTGCCCGCTGCCTAGGGCGTCTGCGATCCTGACCAGGCTCGTGCCTTCTCTTCCTCCGCGGTGTTCCTGAGTGCTCCGGTGAAGTAGTCGGCGTCCTTGGGGCGCCTGCGCGCGAGCCTCAGTGTGCGGGGCGCGGGTTCGAGATGCGGGATGTGCTTGGAGCAGTGCACGTAGGCCTCATGGACGGTGATCAGCGTCCACAGTACGGGTTTGCGCCCGGGGGCGGTGTCCTCGGGTATCCCGGCATGGGCGCTACGCAGGCCGGCGTCGGTGACGAGCCGGGCGGCGCCGTTGACGTGCAGTCCGATGTGGTCGTGGGTGAAGTCCACGAAGAGCAGGCCCACGTGCGGGTTCTCGGTGATGTTGCCGGCGCTGGCCATGACGCCGTTGCCCCGGTACTCGGGGTAGGCGAGGGTGAGGTCGTCGAGGACGACGACGAAACCGGGGGGACCGGCGCGGAAGGTGGCGTCGCAGTGGCCCCGCGCGTCGGCGGTGGAGAGGAAGACCATGGATTGGCGCCGGATGAAGTCGCGCATGGCCTCGGTGAGATGAGGGCGCACTTGCAGGTCGTAGAAGTCGTCGGCGCGTTCGCTGGTGCCCAGCTGGGCCTGGAGTCGACGCTCGCCGTGCGAGGGGGTCGTGCCGTGGTGTGTCACAGAAGGGTGTCTTCCTCTTCGTATCGGGCCGCGACGAGGGGGGCGGTGAGGACGGGGGTGTCGATCGGGTCGTGGTGGGTGCGGGCCGACGGCATGACGTGGCGTCGGGGCCTGGTCACGGCTGTGGTGACCATGGCGAGCGGGCCGCACAAGAGAGCTGCGTGCCGGTCCCAGGGGCCCCGGTTCCCGCACCCGCGGGTAACGCGAGAAGAGAAGGGCGCAGACGGAGACCGTCGGATCCGACGCCCACGGCCCCGACCGTGGCCGAACTCGTACGCACCAGCGAGATCTCCCGGGCCGACAGCGGCTCGGGCATCATCGCGCACCCCCGCGCGACGGCGGCCGGCTGAACGACCAGGTGCGCGCGGAGGGCGTGCGGGAGCACCGAGGGATCGCGAAGGAGGAGGGAGCCGCCGGACGGATCCGACACGCGGCCACAGTAACGAGTCGCAAATGTGAGGACATTCCGTTTTCGGGCAGAGGTCGAATCGGCGCAGGCGCGATCCGCGGACAATACATGGCGCGCGCTGGACTTTACAGCTCGCAGAGGCAACGCGCGCCCTGCTCTCGTCAGTTACCCCACCGGATGCCGATGAAGCGATCGGGGGGGGCGGTCGCTGCGGGCAGTGGACCGTCACCGCCAGGGGGCAACCGGCGGAACGCGGGTGTGATGGGTCGGCAATCGCAGCCCGTGCAGCCTGTTGTGGGATCGCCCGAGACGTCTCGACCGTCTCCGCCGCGATCAGGACCGTCCTCGCGCTGCGCGGCATGAGGCATGAGACACGTCGAGGATTTCGTTCATCACCGAGTGGACCGGGGCGCCGTTCAGCAGGTTGTCGAGTTCCTCGACGCCGTGTCGTCGTTGTGGCGGGGTGAGGAAGAGGTACTGCTCGATGCGTTCGTTGAACGTCCGGCGGTACGTCGCGTACAGCTCGCGATCCTCCCGGACACGACCGGCCAGCTCGGCCAGGGCGGCCGTCCCGGCGAAGTCGTCCTCCGGCAGCGGGTGACACGGCACCACGTCGGCGAACCGGCTCCCGGCACGACCGAACAACGTGCCGCCGAGCGCGCGCATGGTGAAGACGTGGGCGTAGTGCTGCTCGTGGATGGCCAGGGGCAGCCGTCCCAGGGCGATCGCTTCGTGGAGCGCCGTGAGCCCGGGGGCCAGCAGGTAGTGCTCCGTGTTCGCCGCTGCCTGCAGCAGTTCTCGCTGGCGCAACAGGCGGCAGTCGGCCCGGCCGCCCGCGGTCCGGACAGTCCGCTCCCGGCCGTCGCCGAAGGGGCCGCCGCAGACGAGGACGCGTCGGAACCGGGGCCAGTCTTGCAGCAGATCGGGGATCCACCGGTGCAGCAGGCGGACGTAGTCGTTGTGGACGTCGAAGTCGAGGTGGAAATTCTTGAATCCGCCGATGTTGATGAGCAGGTCGTACGGCGGATCGGCGGTGCGCGCGACGTTCCGCAGGCCCTCGACGTCGATGATGGGGCCGGTCACGTGGACCTCGGGCCCCTCTCCGCAGGCGGCGAACCAGGCGGCGCGTTCGGTGACGCCGGGGAAGTTCTGCACGACGCTGTGCGTGGCGAGCAGGTGCGCGGCGATGACTCGTTCGTGAGGTGACAGACCTGACAGGTGCCGGTCGGCGGCCTCGTAGCCGGAGCGGGGCAGCGCCCTGCACGCGTCGCGAAGGATGGCCGGTGGCCGGGTGGGCTTCCAGAAACTGAACAGGCTGTCCACCATCGTGACGGGCCGCGATGCCACGACGGACCGGAAGACCAACTCGGCGTCCATGACCGAGATCACGTGGTCGCAGCCCCGCAGCAGGTCGTCGATCGCTGCGGACCTGGCGTCCCCCGACAGCGCGCCGACGTCGTGGACGGTGTCGAACGCGTCGGGGTTGCGCCTGGCGAAGACGGCGGCGACTCCGTCCCCGACGAACACCCGCTCGTGCTCGTGGAGCGGACGGGACACCGCGACGAGTTCGGACACCGGACCGAAGCCGCAGTTCTGCGCCCCCATCACGATGCGCACGTCACTGCCTTCCGCCGACGGCTCCCGGCTGCGTTCCCGCAGGCTCGTTCGCGTGGGTGAGCACCTCGACGAGCCGTTCGGCGAAATCGGCGGGGTACCTGGCGTAGCCGACATGCCCGCCGGGGAACAGTTCCACGGCACGGCCGAGCCGGCCGGCGAGGACGAGCGTCGGGCGGTGCACGAGGTCCTCGCGTGAGGCATGGCCGCCCGCCCACACCACTTTGTCGGCCACTGCCTCCAGCCCAGTGAGGTCGGGTACGAAGCGCGTGAACGGCCGGATGAAGTGGGTCAGGAAGAAGTCGGTGTTGTTGTGCACTTCGGGGAGCGCCGGGGCGGGCCTCCCGCCGTGGAGGGCTTGCAGTTTGGCGAGGGCCGGCGCCATTCCCTCACGGAGGTACGTCGCGCGGACGTCGTCCACGAGCGCCAAGTGCCGCTCGGCATCGGGGAGGATGCTCAGGACGGGCGGCTCGTGGACGACGACCAGTCGGACCCTGCCCGGGTGACGGACGGCGAGTTCGAGCGCGATGAGCCCGCCCGAGCAACTCCCGAAGACGTCCACGGGCTCACGCGAACCGGCGAGGTGGTCGATCAGGCGGTGGGCGTCGTCGGCGTGTTCCTCGACGCTCTGCTCCACCGGGGGACCGCCGAGCACGCTGCGTGAGTTCCCGCGTGGATCGTAGGTGACGACGCGGTGGCTCCCGGCCAGGACGGCGGCCAGGCGCTTGTACACCGCCGCGTCGGAGTTCCCTCCCCCGATGAGCAGCAGGAAAGGCCCCTCGCCCCGCGCTTCGTAATAGATCGACGCGCCCGGTACCGCGAGCGTCCCGCTGTTCGCCGGATCCATTGCGCCTCCAGGGACGAAACCGGTGTGATGACAGAGCGTCGCACAATCGGCTCGAACCGTGCAGGGCGCACGGGAGTGGGACTGCCGACTGCACGCGTCCGTCGCGGTCGCATGTGCCTCCCACTGCTCCCACGCGCCGGTCTCACGGCCAGACGTACGGGGCATACCGGTCACGTCGGCCAGTTCACGCAACGCGTCCTCAGGCAAGGAGTCCCGGGTGACGGGCATCGAAGAAGTGCGGAAGATCCTTCGTGATCTGGGAGTCGGGGAAGAGCTGCTGCGCGAGGACGCGCTGTTGCGCGCGCACATCGGCCTCGATTCCGTCGACCTCACGCAGATTCAGGTGGACCTGGCCGAGCGCTTCGACGCCCGCGTCGACCTGTGGGCGGAGCACGACCTCACCGTGCGGCAGCTCGGCGAGATCGTCGGCGACCGCCGGCCGGGCGTGGGCGCCTGCGTGGAGTACCGGGACCGCGGCTGGTGGCGCCCCGAGTTCCTGGACGACACCGTGCTGAGCACCCGCGTCCACGCAGGCCACCGCGCGGCACTGGTCGACGCCGACCACACTCTCACCAGAGCCGAACTCGGCACGGCGGTGTCCGGCTGCGCCGCCCGCCTCGCGCACCACGGGATCCGGCCCGGCGACACCGTACTCGTGCAACTCCCCAATCAGGCCCGCACCGTCGTTCTCACGCTCGCGCTGATCAGGCTCGGCGCGCGCCCGGCACTCGCCCTTCCCGCCCTGCGCGAGCACGAACTCGACGTGGTGATCACCGCGTTGGCGCCGTCCGCACTGGCCGTGCCGGGACGGCACCGGCGCTTCGACCACCTGCGGTTCGCCGAGAAGCTCCGCGAACGGCACCCATCGGTCCGCACCCTGCTCGTCCCGGGCGCCGGCGACCGGGCCGACGGCCACGAGGACATCGACGGTCCGATCGACGCCGGCGCCCCGGCTCCCGCCCGTCCGGACCGGCGGCCCTCCGACACGGCCCTCTTCCTGCTGTCGAGCGGCACCACGGGCGCCCCCAAACCCATCGCCCGAACCCACGAGGCGCTGGGCCATGTGATCCGCTGCGCGTCGGCGGCCTCGGGGATGACACCCGAGTCCGTGTTCCTCGCCGTCCTGCCCGTCACGCATGCCTTCGCCCTGTCCGCTCCGGGGGTGCTCGGCACGCTCTCCTGCGGCGGGAAGGCGGTCCTCGCCTCCCCGGACGATGCGTCCGCCACCATGGCACTGATCGAACGCGAACGCGTCACGCACTGCGCGCTCACCCCCGCGCTCGCCCGGCAGTGGCTCGTCGCACGCGCCGCCTCCGGCGGACCGGACCTGTCGAGTCTGCAAGTCCTCCAGGTCGGTGGGGCGCGCCTGGACGAGTCCACCGCCGCCCGGCTGGCCGACGCCTTCGGCTGCCGGATTCAGCAGGTGTACGGCATGAGCGAAGGGCGACTGCACTTCACCCGGCTCGACGATCCCCCCGAGATCGCGTTCACCACGCAGGGACGCCCTTCCTCGCCCGGAGACGAAAGCCTGGTGGTGGACGGCGAGGGCCGGCCGGTCGCCGACGGTGAGGTCGGCGAACTCCTGGTCAGGGGGCCGGGTGTCATCACGGAGTACCACGGTGGCGTGGCAGCCGCGTCGTTCACCCCTGATGGTTTCTACCGCACCGGCGACCTCGTGCGCCGCCTAGAGTCCGGGAACCTCGTGGTCACCGGACGCCTCAAAGACGTGATCAACCGCGGAGGAGAGAAGATCCCGGCGGACGAGCTGGAGGCGTTGGTGCTGACGCACCCCGGTGTGCGAGCCGCCGCGGCCGTCGCCATGCCCCACCGTGTGCTGGGAGAGGTCGTCTGCCTGTACGTCGTGGGCCTCGACGGGCAAGCGCCTTCCCTGCGTGAGCTCCGCGGGTATCTGACCGGCAGAGGACTGGCCGGGTTCAAGCTGCCCGAGCGGCTCGTCCGGGTGCCGGAACTGCCCATGACCGCGCTCGGCAAGACGGACAAGGCACGGCTGCGCGCTGACATCCTGGCCCGGCTGGAGACCGAGGGCTCTCGATGATCTCTTCAGCCGTCTTTTCGGGGCTGGACCGGCGGTGGGCGCAGCGACGCGCGCGGCAGGCGTGCAGGGGCGGTCCTGCCGTCCGAGCGGGCCTGCGTCGCGGGCCTGTCGCCAGTCCATGGCAGCGCGGCCACGTGGGGCGCCGTTCAGGTCTACGGCGCCCGTGAGAAGCCGCTAAGCAGGCGGCGCGGGATCATGCCGCTGATTCGGGCGGGCGCCTCAGCGCCGGGCGCCCGCGGACCCGCGGGCAGAGGACGGGCGAGTCGGCCACCGTCGGCCGTCTGCGCTCCCCGGGAGGGGGTACTCGGGCCCTGAGCGGCCGACGAGAAGCTGCGACGTGGCACGCCGGCCAAGACGGCGCAGCCGCGAGACCGGTGCCCCGCCCGCGTGGTCCGTTTGCGAGGGGGAGCAGTGTGATCGACATCAGCGCACGGTCGCTGGTGCGACTGATGCAGGCCAGCCATACGGCCACGCTCGAGCAGCTCCCGGAGCTGATCGCCGAGCACGCCGCCGCGGCGGGCATGCACGACGCGGCCGTCTTCGTCGTGGACATCCGCGAGACGGTGCTGCGCCGGCTCACCGGCCGAGGGCCTGCCGCCTGGAGCGGCGGGCAGGAGTTCAGCGTATCGGGCAGTCTGCCCGGCCAGGCATACCAGCGCGTCGAACTGCTTCCCGAGCCGGAACGGCCCACGGGAGGCCGCCGTCCGGGCGGGCGTCGCTGGTGGGTGGCCGTCACCGACGGCGTCGAGCGCCTGGGCGTGCTGCGGGCCGACACCGATACCGACACCGAACCCGTCCGGCAGGCCCTGCGCGACCTGGCGTCGATGACGGCCCTTCTGCTGCTCAGCAAGCGTTCCTTCAGCGATTCCTACGCGCGTCTGGTGCGCACCGAGCCGATGAACGTGGCGGCCGAGATGCAGTGGAATCTCACCCCTCCGCCCGCTTACGCCGGACACGACGTCACCGTGGGCGCGGTGATGGAACCCGCCTACCAGATCGGCGGAGACGCCTTCGACTACGCAGTGGCCGGCAGCACGCTCCATATGGGCGTCTTCGATGCCATGGGCCACGACACCACCGCCGGCATCACCGCGAACGTCGCCGTCTCCGCCTGCCGCAACGCCCGCCGTCAGGGCGCCTCGCTGACCGAGACCAGCGAGCTGGTGGAGCAGACCCTGATCGAGCAGTTCAGCACCAGCCGGTACGTCACCGCGATCCTGGCCGACCTCGACATGGCGACCGGGCGGCTGACCTGGATCAACCGCGGCCACCATCTGCCGATCCTGATCCGCGGCAACCGCTGGACCACCGAGCTGGCCTGCCCTCCGGCCGGCCCCATGGGCACCGACCTGGGCCTGCCGGTCACCATGGCCGCCGTGCAGCTCGAGCCCGGCGACCGCCTGCTGCTCTACACCGACGGGATCGTCGAGGCCCGCGACGCCCTGGGCACCGAGTTCGGCCGGAAGCGATTCGTCGACTTCATCCTGCGTCACCACTCAGGCGGGCACATTCTGCACGAGACCCTGCGCCGGCTGATGTCCGCCCTGCTGGAGCACCACGGCGGCGGGCTCGACGACGACGCCACCGTCCTGCTCACCGAGTGGCGCTGCGGCCATCAGCAGGAGCTGACTCCGTGAACTCCGGCCCGCACGGAAGGAACCGTGATGAGCCCCGACCAGCCCGCCTGCCCCGACCGGCAGGACGACCTGCGAGTGGACGTCCGCCCTCTGGGCGCCGACGGCCGTCACCTCGTCACGGCCGTCGGCGCCCTCGACCTGCACACCGCCCAGCACCTCGCCGACGCCGCACAGCCACTCCTGCTGACCGGCGGCCACACCGTGCTCCTGGACCTGTCCGGTGTCATGTTCATGGACTCCACCGGGCTCACCTGTCTGATCGCGGCCTACCGCACGGCCAGGAGCACCGGCGCCCGCCTGGTGCTCATCGCACCCAGCGAACGCGTACGCACCATGCTGGCGCTGACCGGCGCAGACCAGGTCCTGCACAGTTGTCCCACCGTCGAATCCGTCCCCGACTGAGCGTCCCGCCCGGGCGGAGACAAGTCCGGGTGCGGGCTGCGGCACAGTACTCTCGCGTACACGGCCTCGGCCTCCCCCTCCGACCCCGCTGTCGGACGGGGCCCGCGCGTCGGCGTCGCGTCGTCCTCCGTGCGCCCGGGTCACGCGGTGTGCCGACTGCCGATCCGGTTCCCCCGCGCGGCCGGTCAGCCGCCCGTCCGGCCCGAGGGCGCCTGCGGTGACTGCCGACGTGTCGGTGCCTGTCCGTCACTGCCGCTGGAGAGGCGGCGAAGTCCGCCGGCGTTCCGCTCGTGCCGTCAGCGTTTCCCGACCGCCTTTTTGACCTGCTTCCGCTGCGCCGGGCCCTCGTGCCGATCGGTCTTCTTCGCCTGGTCGGGCAGTCCGCGAGGGGACTTGGTGGCCGATCCCCCCTGGGGTGCCCCCACGAACGTGTCCGTGTCGCCTGCTCCGGAGCGTGTTGTCGCGGTTGCGGAGTCGTCCGCGGTGCCGTCGGCAGCGGACCGGTCGTTCGCACCTCGGGAAGCGGGGACGCCGCCTTGCCCGGGTACGTCGTCGGTGCGCGTGCGGACGGAGGCGCTGCCGTCCGAAGGCGGCGTCGCCGCAGGCGTCGTGGCCGCGTCGTTCTGCCCTCTGCCGGACGGCTCGGGCTTCGCCACGGGGGCGCTCGTGGCCTTGGTCGCGCTTCGGTCGTCGTCCGATGGCGCCGAGTCGTCGGTGACGGCGAAGGCGGTCGCCATGACTGCGGCGAGCGCGACGGTCGCGCCCGCCACGAGGGTGCGCCCACGCGCGGGCGCGGTGCGTGGAGCGGTCCTCTTCCGGTCGGGCAGCGGATTCACATGCGTGCGGTCGGCCGCTTGCGAGGGTTCGTGGCCGGCGACGAGGCTGGTGGCGTGCGCTGCCGGCACGGTCTCGACGGGTGCGGTGTCGGCCAACGCTTCCAGCGTGCGGGCGCAGTCCCGGGCTGTTGGGCGGTCCTGCCCGTCCAGGGCCGTCATGTCCCGCAATAGGCAGGCCAGTTGTTCCGGCAGGCCATGGGGCAGGGCAGGTGGTCGGTGCAGTCGTGCGATCGCGGCCTCGAGAGGACCGCCGTCGTACTCGAGCCTGCCCGTGAGGCATTCGAGGAGTACCAGGCCGAGGGCGTAGACGTCCGCGGGCCGGCCGACGGGCCGGCCGAGGACCTGTTCGGGGGAAAGGTAGGCGGCGGTGCCGATGAGCGTGCCGGTGGCGGTGCGGGTGGTGGCGTCCAGCAGTCGAGAGATGCCGAAGTCGGTCAGGTAGGGGCGGTGGGAAGCGTCCAGGAGGATGTTGGACGGTTTGACGTCCCGGTGGACGATGTCCGCATCGTGTGCGTGAGCCAGGGCGTGGGCCAGGTCGGCGCCGAGCTCGGCGGTTTCCGCGGGAGACAGCGGGCCCTCGGCGATGCGTTTCCTCAGTGTGATGCCTTCGACCAGTTGCATGACCAGGAAGACATGTCCGTCGTGCTGTCCGGCGTCGTAGGCGGCGACCAGGCCGGGGTGGTGCAACCGGGCGAGGATCACCGCTTCGTTGTGCACGTCCCCCTCATTGCCGATGCCGGTGTCGGGCCGGAAGACCTTGACCGCCACGGGTCGCCTCAGTCTCAGGTCGAAACCCCGGTAGACATCCGCGGCGCCGCCCGAGCCGAGGAGAGCGTCCAGACGGTACCGACCGCTCAGCACCTCGGCGGAACACCGGGAGGCCATGGCCCGAGCCGCCTCACGAAGCCTCATTCCCTCTCCCACTGTTGTATCGAGGTGCGTGTGCTCATCGCGAGCGTGATCGAAGCGCCCGCCGGAAGCCAGGTACCCGGGAAGGGACCGAACACCCCGGTCGAGGCGGAAGTCGTCAGGGCGTGAACGGGGTGGCGATCGAGAGTGCGGATGCCGTCGCCCCCCTGTTCAACGCCGGCAGATCGGCCGGCGTGAACGATCTGGTCGCCAACGCGCTCGGCAGTCCGACCGGCCGGGCTCCGGTGCCTGCCGGCCTCCGGTGCGGGCCGGGCTGCGTGCGCAGGCGCGGGGCGGTGCGGTGCGCAACAGCGCCCTGCCCGGTTCGGCCGTCTCCGGGCGCCATGACGGACCCCTCACCCCGTCCCGTGCCCCGATCGCTGACCGGTGGAGCCCGCGGGCCGGGTCGTCAGTGCGGTATCGGCAGGGCAGGAAGCCGCTGGTACGCGGACCGGCCCCGGTTGAGCACGGAGATCGCAGCGGCGGTCATCCAGGGCACGCTCGGACCGGCCAGCCGCATCGGCTCCCACTGCGCGTATTCGGTGAACAGCGCCCACTGTTCGAGCACGGGAAGGAAACCGACGACCTCGTGGTGCCGCAGCGACACCCAGCGATTCTCGGCCGCCACGTGCAGCAGCATGCGACGGTCGGTGAGGATCGCGCGGCAGGGGGAGAGGTCGCGCCACTGCGGCTGAGCCATCGCCTGGGCCCGGTTGCGGGCGCTGCTGTTGGCGACCGCGTCGCCGACCAGTCCGGCGGCGACGAACAGAGGGGATCCGAAGTAGAAACCCGAGCGCTCGGTGTAGGTGACGTTCGTGCCGTAGAAGCGCGCGTAGTGCGCCGACACGTCGCCGTACGCGATCTCACCCGCTTCCAGCAGGACGCCCGGCGTGGGCACCGGGACCAGTTCTCCTCCGTTGCTCAGGTGCCGGTGCAGGGAACAGACGGCCTCCCAGCCCTGCTGGTACAGGGCACGCAGATGATCGTCGGCTGAACTGTGATGCGGCAACGCCTCTCGCCCCCCATGCGCGACGCGGAACCGGTGGAATTCCGCAGCCCCTCATCATGCCAAACGAGGACGGAGGCTCGTCGGCCTTGCCGGGGGGCGTATCGCTGCGGTCGGCGACTGGTGCCGGTCGGTGCCCGTCACGTACTGAGGTAGAGACGGACGGTCGTGCCGTCGTCGCCGGTGTGTACGCGCACCAGATCGGCCACGTAGTGGACCAGCATCAGGCCACGGCCGCCGAGCTGGCCGGGTTCCGGAGGGCGGCGCCCGGCCAGGGGATCGGTCAGCCGGCCCGCGTCTCGGACCTCGATGACCACCTGACCGTGCTCCGCCCAGACGGCCAGCGTGCCCCGGCCGCCGCCGTGCACCACGCTGTTGGTCGTCAGCTCCGCGACCGCCAGTTCCGCGTCCATGAGCCGCTCCCCCGCCAGCCCCAGCCGCGTGGCGCTGCCGACGGCGAAACCGCGGACCTCCGGCAAGTCCGCAGCTTCGTAGCGGAAGACCGCGGCATCCGCGGCGGCGGGCGGCAGTGCCTGGTTGTAGCGGGAGACGACGGCTTCCCAGTCGTAGACGTCGCTGGGCTCCTCACGGCCCTCGCCGTCGATGACGGTGGGGTGGGTGATGCGCGCGTCCGCGATCACCTGCGGATCCAGCCGCGTCTCGTCGTACGGACACAGGATCGTCACCGCGCGGTCTTCGAAGGCGGCGTTGATCAGCGCCTCGTGCTGCGCACACGCCGGGTACTCCACGGCGCTGCGCCCGGCCCAGATCGGCTCACCGATGATCCGTACCCGCCCCCCTCGATGGGCGTCGGCGAAGCCGCGCAGCACCTTGGGGATGATCCGTCCCGGGTTGCGGCCGACCTCGGTCATGTCCAGGAACACGATGCCGTCGGCGTCCGCGCCGAGTCCGCTCCGGATCAGTTCCAGATTGGGGCCGGGCACCGCGACGGCCATCGGCTCGCCGTTCGCCAGACCTTCCTCCAGGAAGGCGACCGTCCGCTGCGTGTACTCGTCCGCGGTGCGGTAGAAGAGGGCGGGGTGCACGAACGTGTTCGAGGCGTCCAGCGTGCTCATCGCGGCGCCACCTCGATCCGGTTCTGTCCCGGCCAGAACATGTCCAGCAGGCGTGGCAACTGGGGCGGGGGATGTTCGACCACGACCCGTCCGTCGGGCAGGTTCATGGCAGTGAGCGCCAGCGCGGTCACCCCGGCCACGTCGACGAAGGCCACGTCCGACAGCTCCACGTAGGACACGCCCGCATGCCGCCGGGCCAGCTCGCCAAGGGCGTGCTCCCAGGACGGGCGCGTGAGCGCACTGATCTCACCATGGGCACGTATCCCTGAACGACCGGACAACGGCCTCACCTCCAACGCGGCCCTCCCGGGCATTGCCGACCCGGTCTCACCCACCGCATGTGGCCCGTCCACGCTCGGTCTCCTTCACCATCCGGCGGCCGCCGACTGCCGGCCGCCCTCGGCGCAGCACGGGAAGTCCTTCCCGACCTGTCAGCCTATCGCGGCCCGCCGCTCGCCCCGACCCGCCCCGCGGCCAGGGACGCTCACGGGACTCCCTCCGCGCTTCGCGGATTTGCACTGGACGGCTCTGTGCCCCAGCGGCGGTCAACGGAGCGATCAGGCGACCACCACGGCGAGCGGTGGCACGGCCACCGCCAGGGGGCACGGGCAGCCTGCCCGCACTGCGGTGCGGGCAGGCTGCCCGTCGGGCGGCGACCCGCCGCGGCGTGGCACCGTTCCGTCCCGGTCAGACCTGGTCGATCGTCCGTGCACATGCCGTTCCGAGGGCGGTCGTGGCCGCCGTCCGCCCGCCACGCCGGAGGCGGCGACATCGTCGATGCCGCCGCCGTCCTGCCCGCCGAGCGGTCCGCCACGGCTCTGCTGCTTGCGCGCGAGCCGAGTCGGGACGGCGCGCAAGTCGTCGATCAGGCCGCCGGTCGTGCGGCGCGCGCCACGACGAGAAGGAACAGTCCGCAGCCTGCGACGAGAAGCCATCCGGGCTGCGCCGCGGCGGCGAGGGTGGCGGGACCGGCGCCCGCGACCAGTCCTCCGGCGACGGCGATGCCGACCGCCGCGCCGACCTGGCGCGCGGTGGAGGTGATCGCACCTGCCACACCGGCCCGTGACGGCGGCAGGCCGCCGACCGCGGTGTTGGTGAGGGGGGCGTTGGCGAAGCCGAACCCGACGCCGATCAGCAGGTGGGCAAGGAGGATCAGCGACACGCTCGCGTCCTGGCCCGGGCCGGCCAGGCACAGACCGCCGGCCGTGGTGAACCCGCCCGCGAGGATCAGCGGACGCCGCGGACCGTGGCGTCCTGTCAGGGCGCCGGACCAGGGCGCGCACAGGATGGCCCCGAGCGCCATGGGGAGGGTCGCAGCACCGCTTTCGAGCGGCGTCCAGCCGCGGGAGTGCTGGAGGTAGAGGGTGTTGAGCAGCAGGCTCACGTTCAGCGCGACGAACACCGCCATGGCGCCGAGCACCGCCGTCGCGAACGGCGGCCGGCGAAAGAGCGCGAGGTCCATCAAGGGTTCGCTCCTGCGCAGTTCGATTCGGACGAATGCGGCCGCCGCCGCCGTGGTCAGGGCGTAGCCCGTGACGGCCGCGGGCGAGGCCCAGCCGATGCGGGGGCCCTCGATGAGAAGGCCGACGACCAGGCCGAGGACCACGGTGAGGAGCACCTGCCCGGGCAGATCGAGTCGTCGAGCACGCTCTGCCCGCGACTCCGGCACGAACACCGCGACCAGCACGAGGACGGCAAGGACGAGCGGCACGTTGATCCAGAACACCGCACGCCATCCGAACGCGGCGATCAGCGCCCCGCCGGTGACCGGGCCCACCGCCATGCTGAGACCGAAGACCGACGCCCACACGCCGATCGCCCGGGCGCGTTCCCGTGGATCGGGCATCGCGTTCACCACGATCGCCAGGGCGACGGGGCTCAGCATCGAGGCCCCGACCCCCTGGACGGCCCGGGCCGCGACCAGCAGGCCGAGCGACGGGGCGAGGGCGCACGCGAGCGAGGCCAGGCCGAAGACGAGCAGTCCGCACCGGAAGACACGGCGGCGTCCGAAGCGGTCGGCGAGGGCTCCGGAGACGATGAGGAGGGCGGCCAGGACCACGGTGTAGGCGTCGACGACCCACTCCAGACCGCGGGTGTCCACGTCGAGGCTCCGCCCCATTTCGGGCAGGGCCACGTTGACGATGGTGGTGTCCACCCCCACCAGGAACATGCTCAGCGCGCAGACGGCCAGCACCGTCCAGCGCCGGCGCCTGCCCGGCGGAGAGGACGGGGCAGTCAAGGATGTCGTGGTCACGGGAGGTTCCCCTTCGGTACGGGATCTGCTGCCGCCCAGACTCGGGCCGAGGCAGACACCGTGACCAGGAACTTTGCGGAGACCGCAAAATGCTTCCATGGAAGGCGAACTCGAAGAACTCCTCAACGGCATCGGGCCCCGGCTGCGGACCCTGCGCCGCGACCGCGGGCTCACCCTGGACAGCCTCGCGGAGGACACCGGCATCTCCATCAGCACCTTGTCGCGCCTGGAGTCGGGGCGACGGCGCCCGACGCTCGACCTGCTCATCCCGCTCGCCCGCGCCCACCGTGTCGCCCTGGACCAGCTGGTGGCGGCTCCGGCCACCGGTGATCCACGGGTCCATCTGAAGCCGCAGAGCCGGGGACGCGGGAGCGTCCTGGTGCCCCTGACCCAGTACCCGGGCCGGATCCAGGTCTTCAAGCAGGTGCTCAAGTACCGGGAACCCAGACTGGTGACCCACTCCGGCTACGAATGGCTCTACGTGCTCGCCGGCGAACTGCGCCTCATCCTCGGGGAACGCGAAGTCGTCCTCCGCCCCGGCGAGGTCGCCGAGTTCGACACCGGCGAACCGCACTGGTTCGGCCCCGCCGGCGCCGAAGCAGTGGAGATCCTGCACCTGTTCGGCCCTCACGGCGACCAGGCCGTCGTCCGCACCGGACCGACGGCGAAGGACTGACGGACACCGCGCGTCGCAACACGGGAAGCGGGCCGACTCCGCGACCGCCGTACCGACCACAACTGGCCCCGCACTGCCTTGCGCGGCGACCTCACCACCACCGAAGCGCCGTCGTGGGCAACGTCTTCTCCTTCATGTCAGGCCACCGTGCGAACACCCGGGCCCACGGTCGAGGACGGCGGGGATGCCTGCGTGGGTTCAGACCGCAGTCGGTGACCGCCGTCGGCCGGGGACGCACCAGGACGCGAGGAGGCCGGGCTCCGTCCGGTGGTGCCGGACGGAGCCCGGGGTGCGGTGCGTCACGCGCGGGTCCACTTCTGGTTGGCCTGGCCGTTGCAGGTCCACAGGATCAGTGGGGTTCCGTTGGCGGTGTTGGCGCCGTTGGCATCGAGGCAGAGCCCGGCGTGGACGTTGCGGACCGATCCGTCGGCGCCGATGGTCCACTTCTGGTTGTTCTGGCCGTTGCATGGCCAGGTGATGACACGGGTGCCGTTCGCGGTGCCCTGGTTGTCGGCGTCCAGGCACTTGTCGCCGTAGACGCGGATCTCGCCGCCGGCCCATGTGGTCCACAGCTGGTTGGCGGCCGTGTGGCAGTCCCAGATCAGCACGGTGGCGCCCGCGGCGGTGGAGGCGTCGTCCACGTCCACGCAGCGGCCGGACGCGCTGCCCCGCAGGCGTGACGTGGTGACGGTCAGCGGGCTGCCGCCACTCACCCGGAACACGGTGACGCCGTGCGCGGGGACGCTCGCGGAGATCTGCCCTGACGTGCCCGACGTGGCGCCGGTCCACAGATCGGTGAGGGTGAAGGGCCCGCCCGACAGGCCGACCTGGGCGGCCGTCGTGGTGACCGTCGCCGTCGCGGCGCCGCGGTTGAACAGGCCCACCGCGACGGAACCGTCCGACAGCGGCTTGGCGAACACCTCGGTGGCGCCGTCGTCGCGCACCCTGCGCCCGCCCGCGCCCAGCGGATCCTGGTTCACCGCCAGCAGACGCGGGTTGCGCAGGATCGCGCTGACGTCGGCGGACATGGTGCGGATGTCGTTGCCGGCCATGAGCGGGGCGCCCAGCAGCGCCCAGAGGGAGAAGTGGGAGCGGGACTCGGTCAGCGACAGCCCGGGACGGCCGACGACCAGCATGTCGGGGTCGTTCCAGTGTCCCGGGCCCGACTGCGCGGCCAGCGGCGCGGTGACGTCCAGGACGTTGCCGACGCCCATCGGGTAGCTGTTGGTGTTGCCGTTCTGCCAGATGTCGAGCAGGTCCTCGGTCGTGCGCCACAGGTCGGCGACCTCGCCCCAGTTGTACGTGGCGCCGGTGGGGGCGTGCAGGCTGTTGGGGTTGATGCTGTAGACGATGGGTCGGCCGGTGGCGCGCAGGGCGTCGCGCATGAGGGTGAACCGCGCGACCTGCTCGTCGCGGGTGCCGCTCGGGGAGCACCAGTCGTACTTGAGGTAGTCGACGCCCCACGACGCGAAGGTCGCGGCGTCCTGGGCTTCGTGGCCCCTGCTGCCCGTGGCTCCCGGGTAGGTTCCCACGGCCTGCGCGCAGGTGCGCTCGCCGGGCGCCTGGTAGATGCCGAACTTGAGGCCCTTGCCGTGGATGTAGTCCCCGAGCGCCTTCATCCCGCTCGGGAACTTGGCCGGGTCGGCCCGGAGGTTGCCCTGGGCGTCACGCTGCGGGTGGAACCAGCAGTCGTCGACCACGACGTACTGGTAGCCGGCGTCCCGCATGCCCGAGGACACCATCGCGTCGGCAGCCTGGCGGACCTGGGCCTCGGTGATCCCGCACCCGAAGCTGTTCCAGCTGTTCCACCCCAGGGGCGGGGTGAGCGCCGGACTGCCCGGCGCGGCCGCGGCGCCGGACTGGGCCGAGGCCGCCACGGACGCGGTCACGGTCAGCGCGGCGGCCGCGAGGAGGCGGAGCAGTCGTCCGCCGGATCGTATGGGCACCAGGGGCTCCTTCGGCACGGAATCAGGAGAAGGGAGTGGTTCGAAATTTCGTGCACCATTCGGAATCTCAGAGCGCGCTCCACGGATCCTAAAGAGGTGCCCGGACATGTCAACACCGCCCGGAGGGGCGACCTCGCCAGCCCGTCGGCCGATGCCGGCGCGCATCCGCTCGACCGTTTCGAGGGCCGGCGACAGCCGGGCGCCCGACTTGGGCGGAGCCGGATGGCCGTCGACCCCTACGACCGAAGCCGAACGGCTGCCGCAAGGCCGGTCCCGGCGGTGTGCATCCGTCCGGCCGTTCTGGCCGGACGGATGCACACCGCACCGCCTGCCGCGCCCCCTTCAGAGCGCCGTCTCCTCCGTGGCGGAGGTGCCGGCCTCTCGGGTGGCCGTCCAGGAGGCGAGCAGGCACAGCCCTTCGTCGGAAGGCGAGCCGGGATCGGCGGTGCAGATGCCGAGGTCGAGACCGGGCTCGGCCGCCATATCCAGACCCTCGTAGGCGAGGGTCAGCTCACCGGCCATCGCGGGGCCGGCACAGCCCTCGACCCCCGGTCATCACCGGCGCCACTCTCCTGCGCCTGGCCACCGGCGAGCCGGTTCAGTCCGCAGCGCGGACCTTCCCCCCGGCCGGGAACATGCCCGACCCCTGCGGCGCGCCCCGCTCCTCCCCCTGCACCTCCGCGCGGGCCTGGCGCAGCTTCAGCGCCGCCTCGTACACCCGCGCCCCCCGGTCCGCCGCCGTGTCCAACTGCATCAGCACCGCCGGCACCGCGATGCTCGCCATCAAATGCCGCTGCAGATCCGACACCCGCTCCGGCAGGTCCGCATGACCCGCCATGATCTGCGACAGAACCTGGACCCCCGTGAACGCCCCCACGAACAACCGCGCCGCCGCTTCCACATCGACATGCGGCAGCAACTCACCCCGCGCCTTCGCACGCCGCAGCACATCCACGTTGTGCTCGATCCACCCACTCATCGGCACCCGGCGGTCCAACCCGTCGTTCGGCGCGCCCTGATCCACCGTCAGACGGATACTCCCCCGCACCACCGGGTCCCCCACCGACAACAGGTGCGCAATCAAAAACGCCTCGTCGAGCCCTTCCTGCAAGACCAGTTCCTGCGGCGGCGGCGCCGGAATCGCCGCAAGCTGCCCCGCCAGCACCGCCTGCGCCAACTCCTCCTTCGACGCAAAATGGAAATACAACGCACCCTTCGTCACATCGGCCCGGTGCAAAATCTCCGAAATCGTCGCCGCCTCATACCCCACCTCAGCAAACACCGCGGCAGCAGCTACAAGGATCGCCCTCCTCGTTCTGATGGCCCGTTCCTGCAGTGCCACGGCCCACACCTCCACGCTTGCCCCGGAACGCCCTGAAAAATAAACCGACAGGTCCGAATCCTGTCATCCCACCCTCCAACGATCAACCACCCCCACCCCACCCCACCGAGCCGCCCTCACGCACAGGCCCACGACCGCCCCGAATCCCGTCGAGCAGATGGTCGTTGTGCGCACGGGCGGCCGAGGCGGTGGTTCGGGTGGCCACCCGGCACGGCGGTGACGCGCTCGGCGTCGAGCCCGTGTCCGCCGGCCCGCCCCGGCCGACCGCCACCTCGCGGTCCGACGGGCGGACACCGGAGGGAAGGCAGGATTCCGCTCGCGAACCGCTCGGAAACTCCTCGAGAATCAGGCCGACCGCCAATACGGACCTGCTTTTAATGGGCTTGATAAGAAAACCGGTACGTCCGTATCTTCTGGCCGGTCTTTGCACATCCACTGGATCTGCGACAACGGGGAGAGGGTTCATGACCCTTCTGACGACCCAGCACGGCACGCATCCCTCATCCGACGGGCCGCCCCCGGGGCCACAGCCCGGCGCCGCCACGACCGCCCCGGCGGACACAGCCGCCACCGCGTACAAGACGAGCAGCGCCGGGCCCGCAGGCGCAGCGGACTCGGCCGTGCGGGCGAGCACGGCGGACAGAGCCACGGCAGCAGGCCGGACACGGACGCCCGGCCGGACCGACACGCACACCGCGGGCACGGCCGACAGCACGGGTGCCACCCGCCCGGCCGGCCCCGCCCGCCCCTCGCCGGCCCCCGCCCGTGCGGAGGACTGGCGGGAAGGCGACCCACTGCCGGGCCCCGACCTGAGCATCGCCGGTGAACTCACCCGCGTCCTCTTCGGCGACGACGCCGAACGCGAACGCCTGCACACCCCCTGGCAGAACCTCATCGCCGAGGAAGCGTTCCGGCACGACCCCCGCCTCACCCCCGCCGAGCACACCGCCCACGCCTACCAGCGGCTCCGCCTGATCAACGACACCCTCGACGACCCCGAAGACCTCGCCCGCGACCCCGCCCTGCTCGCCTCACTCCACGAATGGACCGCCATCCTCAACGGCGGCGGCGCCCTGTGCACCGTCGCCTCCATCCACTACAACCTCTTCCTCGGCAGCCTCCTCGATCACGACCACGCCCACCGCGACCTCTCCGACTACACCACCCTGCGCCGCATCGGCACGTTCCTGTGCACCGAGGCCGACCACGGCAACGATGCCGCCCACCTGGAAACCACCGCCCGCCTCGACCGCCGCACCGGCGACTTCGTCCTCCACACCCCCCACCCCGGCGCACAGAAGTTCATGCCCAACACCAGCCTCGCAGGGGGTCCCAAAACCGCCGTCGTCGCGGCCCGTCTCCACATCGACGACCACGACCACGGCATCTACCTCTTCCTCACGCCCCTCAGCGACGAGAACGGCTACCTCCCCGGCATCCATGTCACCCCTCTCCCCCTACGCCCCGACGCCCCCGTCGACCACTGCCTCACCCGCTTCGACCATGTGCGTCTCCCCCACGACGCCCTCCTCCAGGCGGACCACGGCCGCCTCACCGAGCAGCACTTGCTGACCAGCACCCTCGGCAACCGCCGTAAGCGCTTCCTCACCTCCATCCAGCGCGTCACCACCGGCAAGCTCTGCATGAGCGCCGCCGCCACCGGCGCCACCCGCGCCGCCCTCGCCGTCGCCGTCCGCCACGGCCAAACCCGCCACACCACCGGCGTCAAAGGCCGGCCCACACCCCTCAACGCCCACCGCGCCCACCACGCGCCCCTCATCACCGCCACCGCCACGGCGTACGCGATGACCCTCCTCCACCGCCACGCCCTCGCCCAATGGCAAGCCCACACCCCTGACACCCGCGACCACGCCGAACACCTCGTCGCCCTCACCAAGGGCTTCACCACCTGGAACGCCCGCACCATCGCCCTCGAATGCCGCGAACGCTGCGGCGCCCACGCCCTTCTCCCCGACCACCCCCTCGCCCACTTCACCGCCTACATCGAGGGCACCATCACCGCCGAAGGCGACAACCAGCTCATCTACACGAAAGCCGCCGCCCAACTCCTCACCCACCACGCCCCCACGCTCCCGCCCCCCACCGACCCCGCCGCCCTCGACCTCACCAACCCCCATCACCTCCGCGACCTCCTCCACCACCTCACCGCCATCTGGCACCGGCGCGCCCACACCGCCCTCCGGACCACCCCCCACCACCGCAACCCCACCGCCCGCTGGAACGCCACCACCACGGCCGCCCTCACCCTCACCCACCTCACGGCCTCCCTCCGCGCCGCGGACGCCCTCCTCGCCGGCCTCCACCGCACGGCGCACGCCCCCACCCGCACGCTCCTCAGCCGCCTGACCGCCCTCTATCTCCTCACGCAACTCACACCGCACACCGGCGATCTCCTCGCCGACCAGCACCTCGCCCCCCACCACGTCCACCGGCTCCCCCACACCACCGACACCCTCACCCACCATCTGGCGCCTCACCTGGCCACGCTCACTCATGCCTACGACCACCCCCAGCGCTACCTGGAGCAAACCCCCGTCAACCACACGTGAGGCGCGAGGCATGCCTCCAGCGGCGAACGGCCGCCGGCTCAGTGGGGTGCATCCGGCTCGTCCGCGTCCCGGCCATTGCCGTGCCAGTCGAGTATCAGCACCGTGGCGTCGTCGCTGAGGTTGCCATGGCACGCGTCGAGCACAGCGGTGGTCAGACTGCGGACGGCCTCTCTCGGGTGCAGCGAGCGGGTGTCCAGGGCGATCGAGGCCAGGTCGACGGCCGCGGCGCCGCGCTCCTGCATCCCGTCGGTGAGCAGGATCAGGCGGTCTCCGGGAAGCAGGTGCAGTTGTTGTACGCGGTAGGAGGTGGGCGCCGCCACGCCGAAGGGCAGATTGACCGCGAGTCTTATCTCCTCGACCGAGCCGTCGCGCAGCCGAAGGGGCCGCGGATGTCCGGCGTTGACCAGTTCGCAGAGCCCTGTTCCGAGCTTGACGCACAGCAGTTGCCCGGTGGCCAGGCCCCGGCTGTGCGCCAACAGGGCCTGGTGGGCGTGGTGAGCCTGCTTGAGCGCGTCGCACCCGCTGCGGCGCGCCCTGCGCAACGCACCGACGAGCAGGGTGGCCAGCAGAGCCGAGTTCGTGTCATGGCCCATGGCGTCGGTGATGGACAGGTGCAGCGTGTCGCGGTCGAGGGTGTAGTCGTAGGTGTCGCCGCCGATGTCGTCGGCCGGGATCAGGCCGGCCGCGAGGGTGAACTGGGCCGCCTCGCAGCAGGGGGACGAGGGAAGCAGCTGGTGCTGGATCTCGGCGGCCAGGCTGGTCTCGGTGGTGCGCCGGCCCAGGTGGTACAGGTCGGTGAAGCGGCGGTCCGTGACGATGATGTACGCCAGAGCGTGTGCGGCCTCGCGCACCTGACGGAGCACGGTGTCGTCGAGGGACTGCAGGGACACCTCCAGAACGCCGATGCAGTCGCCCCGGTTGGTGACCGGCGTGATGACGCGCCATCCGCCCTGCTCTTCAGGTTCCACGTGCTGGCGCTGACTGCGCAGAACGCTGTCGTAGACGCTGTCCCGCAGCTCGATCGGCCCGGAGTCGTCCGCGGCGTCGCCGCTGACCGCGGCGAGGCGCACCAGCCGCCGGCCGATGAGGTCGGCGAACAGGAAGGACACGCGCGCCGCACCGAACCGCTTCTGCAGGTCCCGTGCCACCACGTCGACGGACTCACCCGGCGGCGCCGCCTCCGCGGCGGCCAGCAGCTGACCCAGTTCCAGATCTCCACCCTGCACAGCGACCTCCCATCGACTGGCGCACCTTCTTCCCCGAGTCTCGGCAGCATCACCCCGACGGCCGTAGTGCCTGGTCAGTACGCTGGAGCAGGCACGGACCCGGGCGTGCCGGGCGGCGTCCGGGGAAGCGGGACGCCCGGCGCCCAGGGTCGTCGGCGGCGTCGCCGGGGACGGTGAAATGCCGGGGCGGTTTCCGGCGTCGGACGGCGGATCCGGGGCAGAGACAGGCAAAGGCGCATGGCCGCGGGACGGCCGTGCGGCTCGCTGGGCACGGGGACGGCCACCGGGGTGGGCCGGAACGAGGGGACAGGTGTCGCGTGGAGTGTTCGGGCGGGGATGAGCGAGGGCCGCTGCCCGCTTCGGCCGACGGTGACGTGTTCGCCGCCGACCGGGAGGTGGGCCGTGATCTCGCGCGCGTGGACTGGGCCGCCACTCCCCTCGGCCGACCGCGGGAGTGGCCGCAGAGCCTGCAGACGGCCGTCAGCATCCTGCTGTCCTCCCGGTTTCCCATGTGGATGGCCTGGGGCGAGCAGCTGACGTTCTTCTGCAACGCCGCCTACCGGCGCGACACCCTCGGCCGCAAGTACCCGTGGGCGCTGGGACGCCCGGCGAACGAGGTGTGGGCGGAGATCTGGGACGACATCGGCCCGCGCATCGAAGCGGTCCTCGGCACGGGCGAGGCCACCTGGGACGAGGGCCTGCTGCTGTTCCTGGAGCGGTCCGGCTACAGCGAGGAGACGTACCACACCTTCTCCTACAGCCCGCTGCGGGACGACACCGGTGACGTCGTGGGCATGCTGTGCGTGGTCAGCGAGGACACCGAACGGGTGATCGGCGAGCGGCGGATGGCCACGCTGCGGGACCTGGGGTCGGACCCGAGCGTGATCCGCACGGAGGAGGAGGTGCTGGCCTTCGCCGACCGGCAGCTGGCCGGTAACCGGCAGGACCTGCCGTTCACCCTCACCTACCTGTTCGACGGCGACGTCGCCCGGCTGTCCGGTGCGGCCGGTATCACGCCGGGCCATCCGGCCGCACCGGCCGAGCTGGAACTCGGCGACCCCGGCTCACTGTGGCCGGCCGCGGCCCTGGCCGGGGGCGAGACGGCCCTCGTGCCCCTGACTGCTGACCGCTTCACCGGTCTGCCCTGTGGGGACTGGCCCCGGCCGCCCGAGCAGGCCCTGGTGGTCCCCCTGCTGCAGCAGGGCAGCGCCCCCTATGGCTTCCTCGTCGCGGCGCTCAACCGGTACCGGGTCCTGGACGACAGTTACCGGGGGTTCGTCGAGCTCACGGCGGGACACATCGCCTCCGGCCTCGGCAGCGCCCGGAGCTACCAGGCGCAGCAGCGGCGGGCCGAGGAGCTGACGGAACTGGACCGGGCCAAGACCGCCTTCTTCTCCAACATCAGTCACGAGTTCCGCACCCCGCTGACGTTGATCATGGGGCCCGTGGAGGAGCTGCGCGGCCGGTTCGCCGACGGACCGGAGCCCGTGCGGCGGGAACTCGACACCATCCACCGCAACGGGTTGCGCCTGGGCAAGCTGGTCAACACGCTGCTGGACTTCTCCCGCATCGAGGCGGGGCGCATGCAGGCCCGCTACGAGCCGGTGGATCTCGCGGTGGTCACCGCGGAGCTGGCCAGCGTCTTCCGGTCCGCCGTGGAACGTGCCGGGCTGGCCTTCGACGTGGACTGCGAGCCTCTGGACGAGCCGGTGTACGTCGACCGCGGCATGTGGGAGAAGGTGATCCTCAATCTGCTGAGCAACGCGCTGAAGTTCACCTTCGACGGTTCGATCCGCGTCGGTGTGCGCCGGGAGGGTTCCTACGCCGAGGTCGTCGTCGCCGACAGCGGGGTCGGTGTGCCGGAGGCGGAGATGCCGCGGCTGTTCGAGCGGTTCCACCGCATCGCCGACGCCCGCTCCCGCTCCAACGAGGGCAGCGGCATCGGGCTGGCCCTGGTGCGGGAGCTGGTGGGTCTGCACGGCGGGGTGATCACCGCCGCGAGCAAGGAAGGGGAAGGCAGCGTCTTCACCGTCCGGCTGCCGTTCGGAACCTCTCATCTGCCTCCGGAGTACGTGGTGTCCCGGACGGGCGGCACCGCGGCCTCCGTCACCGTAGAGCCCTACGTGGAGGAGGCCCTGCGCTGGCTGCCGGCGGGTGACGCCGAGGCGGGCGCCCCGGCACGCACCGACGTGCACGCCGCCGTGTCCGGTCCGGGACCCGCCGCCGGCACCCGGGTGCTGGTGGCCGACGACAACGCCGACATGCGCGAGTACCTCGCCCGCCTCCTGACGTCCTCGGGATACGAGGTCACCGCCGTCACCGACGGAGTCGCGGCCCTCCGCTCGATCCGCCGTGAGACTCCCGACCTGGTCGTCAGCGACGTGATGATGCCGGGGCTGGACGGACTGGAACTGGTGGCACGGCTGCGCGGCGATGCGCGTACCGCGTCGGTGCCGGTGCTGCTGCTGTCGGCCCGGGCCGGGCAGGAGGCGTCGATCGAGGGCTTGCACGCGGGCGCCGACGACTACCTGGTCAAACCCTTCGCCGCCGCCGAGTTCCTGGCACGGGTGCGGGTGAACGTCGAACTGGCAAGGCTGCGCACCCATCACCTCCGCTGGCGGACGGCGCTGATCGACTCCCTCCAGGAGGCGTTCTTCGTCTGCGACGAGTCGGGGTCCGTCGTGGAGGTCAACTCCGCCTTCACCGACATCCTCGGCTACGGCCCCGAGGACCTGCCGTACGCGCCGGTCCACCCGTGGTGGCCGGACGCGGCCGACGACCCCGAGGCGCGCCGCCTTGCCGACGACGCCTTCGCCGGGCTGATGGAGCGTCCGCGGGGCTCGGCCACCGTGCCCGTCACCCACCGCGACGGGCATCGTCTCTGGGTGGCCGTCACCCACACCTGGGCGCAGGACCCCGACACCGGGCGCCGGGTCGCCGTCGGCACCTTCCGCGACGTGACCGCCGAGCACTACGCCGTCCAGCGGGAGACGGCGCTGGGCGCACTGAGCACAGCCCTGTCGAGGTCGGCCAGTGTGTCCGAGGCGCTGTCCGGCGCCCTCGCCGAGCTGAAGACCCTGTGGCACGCGCGGCGCGTGGTGGCGGCCGTCTTCGCCCACGGCGGCGTACCGGTCCTCACGTCCACGGACGCGGACCTGCGGTGGGAGGAGCTGCCGGCGGAGCGCCGGGAGGCACTGGCGGATCTGCGCGGCCGGACGCTGCTGACCCCGGTGGCCGACGGAACCGGCGCCGGGGTCCTGCTGGAACACCCCGACGGCCCGTTGGCCCTGTGGATCGATCTGGGCGAGCGCCGGCCCTTCACCTCCGAGGACCGAGTACTGCTCTCGCTGCTGGCCGGCCACCTCGCGCAGGGGCTGGTGCGGGCGCACCAGATCGACCAGCAGCGCGAGACCGCGATCGCGCTGCAGCGGGCCATCCTGGGTCCGGCCCGGCTCCCCGAGGGGTTCGCGGTGCGGTACGAGCCGGCCACCCGCCCGCTGGAGGTGGGGGGCGACTGGTACGACACCGTCGCGCTTCCGGACGGGCGGATCGGCATCGTGGTGGGCGACTGCGTCGGACGGGGCTTGGAAGCGGCCAGTGTCATGGGACAGCTGCGCAGCGCCTGCCGAGCGCTGATGCTGCAGGACCGCAGCCCGGCGCGGACGCTGATGGCGCTCGACCAGTTCGCCGCGAGCGTGCCGGGCGCGCTGTGCACGACCGTGTTCTGCGGTGTCCTCGATCCCTCGACGGGCGAGCT
Source organism: Streptomyces sp. NPDC006610 (assembly GCF_040611575.1). Lineage (NCBI taxonomy): Bacteria > Bacillati > Actinomycetota > Actinomycetes > Kitasatosporales > Streptomycetaceae > Streptomyces > Streptomyces sp. NPDC006610. The sequence goes on along the minus strand of NZ_JBEXOP010000009.1, from coordinate 125,546 downwards.
GACCTATTCCAGCGCAGGTCATCCGCCGGGCGTCCTCGCGCTCCCCGACGGCGCCAACAGGCTGCTGGACGGGGGGCGTTCGCTGCCCCTGGCGGTGCGGCCGGGCGTCCAGCGCCCGGAGGCCGCGTGCGTCCTGCCCGCGCGGGCCACACTCCTGCTGTACACCGACGGGCTCGTCGAGCGGCGTCGGCTCCCGTTGCACGTCGGGATCGACCGGGCCGGCGAGGCCGTGCAGGAGGGCCGCGACGCGTCCGTCGACGACCTCGCCACCAAGGTGATGTCGCGGCTCGCGCCCGCGGGCGGCTACGACGACGACGTGGCGCTGCTGCTCTACCGTCATCCGGCGCCGTTGGAGGTGTCCTTCCCCGCCGAGTCCGCCCAGCTCGCACCGGTCCGCAAGGCGCTGCGCGGCTGGCTCGCCCAGTGCGACCTGCCCACGGAAACCGTGCAGAACGTCCTCGTCGCGGCCGGGGAGGCGTGCGCCAACGCGATCGAGCACGGCCACCGGCACACTCCTGGGGATGCCGTGCGCCTGCGTGCCGAGGCGACCGTGGACACTTTGCGCCTGACGGTCGCCGACAGCGGACGATGGAAGGACCCGCAGCCCGGCCTCGCCCCCCATCGCGGCCGGGGCGTGGCCATCATGCGGGCGCTGATGCAGCAGGTCGCCATCACTCCCGGCCCGTGCGGAACCACCGTCGACATGCAGATGAGGATCGCTGGATGACCACTTCGCTCACCCTCGCGCCAGGACGGCGGCCCGACGGCACCGCCCGGCTCGCGGTCAGCGGCGAGATCGACATGAGCAACGCCGCCCTGCTCGCCGAGGCCCTCGACGGCGTTCCCGGTCCCCTCCTCCTGGACCTGACCGCCGTGGAGTACCTGGACAGCGCCGGACTGAGCGTGCTGTTCTCCCACGCCGACCGGCTGGAACTCGTCGTCCCGCCGCTGCTGGAGCCCGTTCTCGCCATTTCCGGTCTCGCCGGGCTGGTCGCCGTCCACGGCGTCGACGAGGTGCCGGGACCGTGACCGCCGCCGTGGAGACGACCACGCGCGAGGCCCGGACAACCGCACGGGGAAGGGTGAGCGCGTGACCGGTCTGCTCGGGCTGTCCGTCCGGTACCACGAGGACCGCACCGCGGTCGTCGGCGTCATCGGTGACGTGGACCTGCACACGGCGCGCTCCCTGCGCGCGTACGCCACGAACGCCGTGGGACGGGACGCCCCGCACCTCGTCCTGGATCTGGCGGGAGTGGACTTCGTCGACTCGTCCGGTCTGAGCACGCTCATCGCCCTGCTGCACGCGACGCAGGCGGCGGGCGGTTCGATCCGTCTCGCCGGTGTCCCGGACCGGCTGGCGCGCATGGTGACCATGACCGGCGTCTCCGAGTTGCTGCCCGTCCATGCCACGGTGGCCGACGCTCTGGCCGTCCGGGCCGCCGAGGACGCGCCGGACGGCCCCGGCGGCGAACCCGCGGCGTCGGGTTGAGGCGACGCCCGGCGATCCGCAGTCCCGCCGTGCGCGGCGGGTCCCGGTAACGCCGTGTGAATTGCGCGGGAGGGACTGACGGCCGGCTGGGTACTGGACCGGCGCGCCGGCTCCGCACGTCCCCCCTTCACGTCGTGCACGACCGCGTCGGCCCCGTCGCGGTGCGCAGCCTGGGGACGTCTCCCCTGGACGACGGGGAGCCTGCGGCCGGCCACCACGTCCGCACATCGCGGGGCACCCGGTGGACGGGGCCGCTCCTCACGAGCGCCGCCGCACCCTTCCGCCCCCATGCGGCAGACGAGCGGGCGACGGCCCACGCCGTCATCGCCGCCGTGTCCTGACCGCTCGCCGGAGCGCCGTCACTCGACGGCCGACGCGACGCATGCCGTGCCGTCCGGTCGGCCGAGACCGCGCCGGGCCGCTTCACGGGCGCGGTCTCGGGGGTCCCCGTACTGATGGTCACCATCACGACCGGAAGGGCTTCGACGGTGACGCCCACGGCGGAGGCCGCGCCACGGACGTCGACGAGCCGCTCGTCCCACCCGCACCATGGTGTTCCGGGTCATCCCTCGCCCTGTCCGACGGGACGGTCTGCGCCTCCCGTCACGACGGGCGGGCCGCCCCCTGGCGGGACCACCGCCCGCTGACCGTGGCGGCAGTGCACGATCCGGTCGGCGAGTCCGGCCCGGTCGGCCTCGGCGAGGAAGTCGTCGAGCGGCGAGCGGAAGACGGTGTAGTCGCCGTAGTGCACCGGCAGGATCAGCCGCGGGTCCAGACGGCGGGCGAGGTCCGCCCCCTGGCGCCCGTCCATGGTCACGACGAAGCCGCCGGGCAACCTCGTGCCGCCCAGGTGCAGCACGGCCAGGTCCGGCACGGGGCAGCGGCGGGCGATCTCCTCCAGGCCGTCGAAGAGCAGGGTGTCTCCGGAGATGTAGAGGCGGTGCCGCGGGGGTCCGTCGACCGGGCCGAACTCCAGCAGGCTGCCCATCACCGGTGGCAGGAGCCGCCGGAGGGCCGGGTGGCCGGCGTGGCGACCCGGCAGTGCGGTGACCCGGACCTGTGTGCCCGTGCGCCGGACGGTCTCCTCCTGCCAGGTGCGCAACCCCACGGCCCGGTGGAACCCGTGCACGCCCTGCAGCCGCCGGGAGGCGTGCGGGGTGGTGAGAACGGGCAACGAGCGGGGCAGATGGCGCCTGGCACGCCGGTCCCAGTGGTCGCCGTGCAGGTGGGACAGGAGCACGGCGTCGAGTGAAGGCAGGTCGCGCGGGTCGAGGGCGGGCTCGGTGAGACGCCGGCTGACCAGTCCGTAGCCGAGGTGGGCGTACTGCCCGCGGTGGAGGAAGTTCGGGTCGGTGAGCAGAGTCAGTTCACGGTACCGCAGCAGCAGGGTGGCGTTGCCGATGAAGTGGATGTGCAGGGAGTCGTCGAGGGACGGATCCATGGACGTGATCCCCTCCGAAGCGGTCATGACCTCGTTCGGACCCGGTGGCCCCGGTCCTCTGCGGAGTACCCCTCGGCCGGCCGCTCACCCGTGGGCCGGGCTCTCGCGGGCCTCCTCACCTGCCCGGTCACCGGTGCCACGGGGCGAGGGCGAGTCCGCCCCCGTGCCGCCCTTCGAGCCGCCCTTCGAGCCGCCGCGGCACGGTCGCCTCTTCCGCCAGGGGGGTGCCGGGCGGGTGGGCGACCGCCCTGGCGGCCCTCCGTGCGACGTCTGGAGCAGGGGGCGTGCACGTCGCGCGCGAAGGCGACGGGGTGCTTCCGCGTGCGCCCCCGATACGGCGCGAAACGGCTGGACAGTGAGGTCCGGGCCTCACATGATCGAGGTTGCCCGATCACGGCGCTCGACATCCTGTTCCTCCACAGAAGGCGGTGCCCGTGAAGTTCAGTTATGCCATGCTCCCCGACTACCCGCTCGCCGAGTCCCTGGAGTCCATCCGGCTCGCCGACGAACTCGGCTTCCACGCCTGCTACGCCGCGGACGAGACCTGGCACAAGGACCTGTGGCTGCTGTTCGCCGCGGCGGCCGGACAGACCAGCCGGATCCGGCTCGGTCCGAGCGTCTCCCCCGTGACGCTGCGCGAACCGACGCTGATCGCGCAGGCCCTCGCCACGCTGGACGAGCTGACCGGCGGACGCGCGGAAGGCGTCCTGTCCAGCGGCAACTTCGGTCTGCTCGCCCAGTACCGCATCGACTGGGCTCGTACCAAGCCCTTGTCCCGCGTCAAGGAGGCGCTGCACGTGATGCGCACCTTCCTCGACGAGGGGGCCATCACGCACGACGGTGAGTTCTTCTCCTACGACGGCCTGTTCACGTTCGCCCGCCCGGTGCAGGAGCGTCTGCCGCTCAAGCTGGGCGCGATGCGCGGCCCCAAGTCCTTCGAGGCGGCGGGTGAGTTGTCGGACGGCTGCCACCATGCCCTGAGCTACACCCGTGAGGCGTACGACTACGCCGTACGGCACATCCGGGTGGGCGCGGAACGCGCGGGCAAGGACTGGCGGACGCTGGACATCGGCGCGTGGGTGGTCTTCGCGACCGGCCCGGACTCCGCGGTGGCCAAGGAGGCGGCGCGCAGCATGGTCGGCATCTACGCGTCGTCCATGCCGGAGGAGCAGCTGCGCCGCAACGGCGTGGACCCGGCCGAGCTGAAGCCGGTCATCGACGCGATCGGCGCGGGAGATCTGGCCCGGGGCATCGAACTGACCTCCCCGGAGGTCGCCGAGCGGCTGTCGGTCTCGGGCACGCCCGAGGAGTGCCTGGAGAAGATCCAGCAGGACATCGCGCCCAGCGGCGTGAACCACATGATCTGCGCGGTCACCGATCGCGCCCTGGTCAAGGCGTTCACCGGCCGCGACCTCGCGGAAGCCGCCGACGTCGACACCCAGTTGCGGCTGATCAGCGAGCGGATCATGCCGGCGTTCGCCTGATCCGGGTGTTCGACGGGCAGGAAGCCACTCCGTCCGGTCGGGCCGACGTCCCGGCACGCCTCTTCCTCGCGTGGCGGGGACGCCGTCCCGCTCGACGGCATCCCCTTCCCTACCGCAGGCAGCCCGCGATCGGCACACGCCCCCGCAGCAGCCTCACCGGGCCGGAATGGGCTGGGTGAGGTTGACCGGGTTGCCGTCGGGGTCCTTGATGTGGGCGACTCGCTGTCCCCACGGCATGTCGTTGGGGCCGCCGCTGACCGAGCCGCCCAGGGCCTCCACCCGGCCGAGCGTCGCGTCGACGTCGTCGACGCCGATGCTGAGCAGGATCCGCGGCGCCGCCCCGGCCGCCGCGTCCTCCTTGGCCACCAGCCCGAGGTCGGTGTCGCCGATGCGCAGGCCGAGGTAGAAGGCCGGGCCCTGCGCCGGTACCCGGAAGATCTCCTCGGCGCCGAACAGTTCCGTGTAGAAGCCGACCAGGACGTCCTGGTCGGCGGTCAGGATCACGGGCTGGATGGTGGACATGGCACTCCTGTCGAGAACGGTCGTGTCAGCGGGTAGACCGTTCGAGGACGGTGAACTCATCGTGGCTGACCCGATCCGTGGAGTTCGGCACATCGATCGCCACGGGCGGTCCCACCGAGGAGGGCGGTTCGACGAGTCACATGACCGTTGCCGACTCCTGACCTCGACGCCCCCGGCCCTGGCGTCAGCAGACGGGAACGCCGGGGAGCTCGTTGTCCGGTGAGCTCATGTAGATGTTGGTGACGTAGCCGCCGTACAGGGGCAGATAGGCCCACCAGTCGTTGGAGTAGGGCGGCACCTCGACCCGCTGGCCCTGCTTCTGGCAGCCGACCAGCACCTCCACCCCCGCGGGGAGCCGGGTGAGCGTGGTGGAGCCGGTCGTCGCGTCGGCGCGGACACGGACCTCCGAACCCCAGGTGCCGAACCAGGTCCCCGTCCGCTCGACGCCTGCGGTGACATCGAGGGAACGCACCAGCCGGTTCACGTTCGTGTACGCTGCGCCGAACGTCGTGGTCTGCGGTTGCAGGGTGTAGACGGCGACGATCGAGCGGTCGTCGGCGCCGACGGTGCCGGTGGTGTGCAGCGCCCTCTGCGTGAGGTCCACGTCGGCCGACCGGGCCGCGTTCTTCGTCGTCCCCGCCACGGTCGCGGACGTGTCGGTGCAGTCTCCGGCGGTCCCGAAACCGGCCCAGCCCTGCTTCACGGCCCACGGCGCCTCGAACGTCGCCGGAATCCCGAAACGTTGGTCGAAGCCGTCCGTGCCGCACCGTGTGGACCGCCGCAGGTTCCCCATGACGAGGTCACGGACGGGGGCCGGAGCGCTGTCGAGGATCCAGCGGTAGATCCGCACGGTGTCGGCCGCCGACAGCGCGGTGTAGCCCCAGACGTCGGGGTGGCCGGCGGGCGGTCCCGCGGTGTCCACGAGTCCCAGACGCGCGATCATCCGGTGGACGATCGCCGAGCCGCCGTTCGCCGACCAGTAGTGGCCGGCCGCGGCGTCGTCACTGCTGCGCAGCATCGCGTCGAACCGTGCCCGGTCGGTTGCCGTGAGGGTGTACTGCGGGCCCCTGTTCCACAGGTGGTCGAGCGCGATGAGCACTTTGACCACGGAGGCGGACCTGAACTGCAGGTGCGCGTTGTGCTGTTCGGTGAAGGTGTTCGTCCGGCGGTCGTAGACGGCGACTCCCGCCGTCACTCCGGGCGGCGCCTGCACGGTCGCGGACCGCGAGTCGTCGGCGTGCACGTCGGCCGCGGCTGCGCCGACGAGGGTGGCCAGCAGGATCAGCCACCCCATGACGTGGGCGAGCCTGCTGCGCACGGGCACGGGCATGGGTCTCTCCCCGGTGTCGGTGTGCTGGATGTGCGCGGCCCGCGGTCCGCGTGGTCTGCGCGGTGTGGTCCGTCCCGGGCCCGCCGTTCACCCCTGATGCTCGCTGTCGTGGTCCCGACCGGGCAACCTTTTCGGTCCTGCTCGAAATGGTGTGGGTGCGAGGCCCCGATGTGCGATGCCGTGAAGCTCGACGCAGAGCCACGCACGGAGGGACAGCGGCATCCGCCCGGCGGATCACGTGGCCTCTTGCTCCACCTGCGGTGCGTTGTCCACGCAGCAGCGGACGAAGTCCTGGACCACGGGACTGGCGTCGTCGGAGGGGGCCCATGCGACGCCGGCCCGGCTGGGGCTGACGCCGCTGACGGGGCGGTAGACGATGCCGGGGCGGGCGTGGAAGCGGGCGGCGGACGCGGGGGCCAGGGCCACGCCGTAGCCGTTGGCGACGGCGCTGAGCCAGTCGTCCGGCCGGTCGGCGACGGCGCCGACGCGCACCGGGCGGCCCTCGCGTTCGTCGGCGGCCAGCCAGTGGTCGCGCCACCGGCCCGACTCCGGCGGGGCGGCCACGAACGGCTCGTCCCACAGGTCCCGGAAGGGGATCACCTCTGCCGCGGCCAGGCGGTGTCCGGCGGGGAGGGCGACCCAGCGGGGCTCGGTGAACAGGGTCACCGTGCGCAGCGTGTCCTGGCCGGGGAAGGGCAGCCGCAGCAGGGCCACGTCGACGACCCCCTCGGCGAGCCCGGCACTCGGATCCGACCAGGGTCCTTGCCGCATCTCCACCCGCCAGTCGGGCCGGCGCCGGGTGAAGTCCTCGACGATGCGCACCGTCGCCTCGTTGGCGGCGCTGGCCAGGAAGCCGACCCGCAGCACACGGGCCGCGCGCCCGTCCGCGCGCCGGGTCTCGCGCAGTGCCAGGTCCCAGTCGGCCAGCAGGGCGGGGGTCCGCTCCCGCAGGGCCCGGCCCGCCTCGGTGAGCGCCATGCCGGTGCGCGAGCGCGTGAACAGGCGTACTCCCAACCGGGTTTCCAACTGCTTGATCTGTTTGGTCAGCGCCGGCTGGGACACGTACAGCCGCTCCGCGGCACGGGTGAGGGTTCCTTCCTCGGCCACGGCGACGAAGTAGCGCAGGAGGCGCGTGTCCACGTCCATGCCGTCAGGTTATGGCCGCAGGTATTGGACGCCGCCAGAGGGGCCCGGAAGGCTTGCCACGGTGAGCGGGAGGCGGGCCCCGCCCTCGCTCACCCTCCTCGCCGATCGCCCGGCACCGAGCACTCCACCGAAAGCGAGTCCCCTTCCGTGTACGCCGTCTACGTCGCCGTCACCGCCGTCACGATGCTGGCCAATGCCGGGATCGCCCTCGCGGATCTCGCGCGGGCCGAGTTCGTCCTCGCCAACTCCGCGGAGGTGGGGCTGCCGCAGTCCTGGCTGCCGTGGCTCGCCGCCCTCAAGGCCGCGGGAGCCGTCGGGCTCGCGCTGGGGCTGATGGGCGCCACGGTCGTCGGCGTCGCCGCCGCGGCCGGTCTCGTCCTGTTCTTCGTCGGCGCGGTCGCCGTGCACGCCCGGGCTCGCGTCCACCACAACATCGCGTTCCCCGGCGCCTACCTGGGGCTGGCCGTCGCGTCGCTCGTCCTCGCCGTCGCACGGTAGGTCCGCAAGGCGGCGCAGCCGAGGTCGGCTCGCGGTGACGGGGCTAGACGGTCGTGGACCGCGCCGACAGCCGGGTCCGCGCCCGTGCGGTGAGCCCGTCCACCAGGGTGTCGGCCACCGTCGCGATCCGGGGCACGACCGCTGCCAGCGAGCGAACGATCTGCGCGGGCCACAGGTGGTTCTCCAGCACGCGCTCCGTGCCCCGGCGGCGGATCTCGGCCGCGTCCTTCGCGGGCAGGGCGAGGACGGCCCGCAGAACGTCCGCGAGATGCTCCGCGTCGCCGGAGCGGTGCACGAACGCGTCGACGCCGTCGCAGACCTGTTCGACGAAGCCTCCGGAGTCCGAGACGACGAGCAGTGCTCCGGCGTCCCGGGCCAGCAGCCGGGCCTCCATCGGGATGATGCCGCACGGTTCGTTCTCGGCCGAGAGCACACAGGCCCGCGTGCGCGGCCACTGCAGCAGGGAGGCCATCAGTTCCCGGTCGTGGGAGACGGGGAGGGTGCAGGGCACGCCGGTGCGTTCCGCGAGGGCGGTCAGCGCGGAGTTGTCCGGGTGGCTCATGGCCACCGCGTGCACCCGCCCGTCGAGCAGCGCCGCCGCCCGCAGCAGCAGATCGTGCCGCTTGTACGGAACCGCCCGGCCGAAGGTGACGACGAGATCGCGGTCGAGGGGGACGCCGTGCCGCGCGAGGACCTCGCGCAGCCGACCCTCGGGGCGGCGTCCGTACCAGGGGTCGGCCGGGTCGACGCCGTTGCCGACCGGGGTCAGGGTGTCGTCGCGGGCGCCGTACTCGGCCCTGAGATGGGCGCCCATGTAGTCGCTGATCACCCCGACGCGTGCTCTGCCGCACACCTTCGGCCAGTGGACGGCGAGCGACTCGGCCATCAGGCGCTCCGGGTTGGGCAGCGGCAGTTCGTGCAGCAGCGCGCTGGAATGCGCCACGTACACCGCGGTCAGGTTTACACCGGCGGCCTCGGCCTGCAGGAGGGAGTAGACGGGGGTGAGGACGAAGGGGGTTTCGTGGCAGAAGGCCACGGTGACGTCGTGGCGCGCCGCCAGGTCGAGGAGCACTCCCGCGGCGGCGGCCGAGGACACCTGCCAGTTGTGGTAGTCGCCGAGGGGAGGCACGCCCCAGGAGCCGCGCGCCTCGCGGCCCGTGGTGTAGTTGGGCACGCGGTGGAAGGTTCCGCCGGCCGCCGTGATGCGGCCGGACCACTCGGCCGCCGCCACCGGGTCGTAGCGGGGATGATCGGGCCCGTACGCCAGTTCCACGAAGTGCGGCACGAGGTCGACGCCGTGGTCGGCGAGGGCGGATGCCACGGCCGGGAGGGTGGAGATCTGGCCGCGGATCACCGTGCCGATTCCGCCGTAGAAGACCTGTATTCCCTCGAAGGCGAGGTGCACGACGCCCACCGAGAGGCGGCCGGTGGGGGACGGCTCCCTCCCGGACGGGCGCGGGCTTGTCGACAAGGGGCACATAGGGGTACGTCTCCATGTCTTCGTCGATGGGCGTGCGTGTGCCGCCCGTGATCGGGCCGGAGCCGTGAAGCGTCAGCGGGCGGCGGTGTCGGTCGGCGTTTCGGCGTGGGCGGACCGCTGCCGCGTGAGTCTGTGGAACAGCCGCGCGGTCGGCGTCATCTGCATGACCGCCGCGGCCACCACCGCCAGCGCGACGGCGAGCGAGGTCCGTTCGGCCAGTGCGCCCACGGCCGGCGGTCCCACGACGAAGCCGACGTACGCGATTCCCGAGACGAAGGCGATCTCCCGCTCACCGCCGGAGCCGTGCGCGGCGCGGCCCAGCGCCCCGGCCTGTCCGAGGGCGATCGGGAAGACCAGGGCGAGGCCGAGACCGGCGAGGACGAAGCCCGCGAAACTGAGACCGGCCCGGGGGGCCGCGGCGGCGATCAGGTACCCGGAGCCCGCCAGCAGGCCGCTCGCGGCCAGCAGGGTGTGCGCGCCGGCCCGGCGTTCGATCCGGTCGCCGGCCAGGCGGGCCACCGCCATGGCGATGGAGAACGCGGAGTAGCCGATCGCGGCCGTGGACTCGGCCAGCCGGTGCTCGGTGACCAGGAAGATCGCCGTCCAGTTCGCCGCGGCGCCCTCTCCGACCGCCGAGCAGAAGGCGATCGCCGCCAGCAGCCACAGGGCGCGGTCGCGGGCCGGGGACCGCTTGGGGGCGGACGCGTCGGGCGCCTGCGGGTCGGCCGTCTTCAGGGAGTCGGGCAGGGGGCGGGCCACCGCGGCGATCGCCCCGAGCCCGAGGAGGGACACCAGGACGAAGTGCGGGCCCGGCCCCCGGTCCAGTCCGGCCGCCACGGCGGCGCTGCCCGAGCCCAGCAGGCCGCCGATGCTGAACGCCGCGTGGAAGGACGGCATGACCGGGCGCCGCAGCATCTCCACGACGTGCACGGCCAGGACGTTCTGGGAGACGTCGAGGTGCCCTACCACGAATCCGATGAGGAACAGGCTCGCCGCCAGTTCGGCCGCGTTTCGTGTCAGGGACAGCAGGGGCAGCAGACAGCAGACCAGCGCGGCGGAGAGCAGCGTGACGCGGCGTGCTCCCCATCGGGCGCAGAAGCGGCCGGAGAGCTGCGCTCCCGTGGTCAGGCCGATCGTGACGCCGACCAGTGCGAGCCCGAGGAGGCCGGTTCCGGCGCCGACCTGGTCCGCGAGGGCGGGCAGGCGGCCCACCCAGGAGCCGTAGACGAATCCGTTGACGATGAAGATCACAGCGACTGCGATCCTCGTCACACGCACAGGGGAACTCCCTCCGGATGCCGGAAGAGGCGCGATGCGTCGCGCGAGCCCGGGGTCGGCACGGTCGGACGGCCTTGGGCTCGCGTCCAGTTGAGCACGGTACGAACGAGGGCCGGAAGCGACTTCGGCACTATGACCGGAATATTGCGGTGGCTCCGGGATGTCCCCCCTGATGACGACGCGGTCTGCTGCCGACGGGGCGACGACCGGCACGCAGGCGTGGGTGCCCCGGTCACCGGCTCAGATGCGCGCGGAGCAGGGACAGGGACGCGAGCGTGAAGCCGTCGGTGACGGGGAACGGGCCGCGCAGCAGGAGAAGGCGGTCCAGGTCGGCCACGCGGCGGGCGCGGATGTCGTCGGCGGGACGATGGTCCTCGGCCGCCGTGAGCTGTTCGTCGCTCACGTGCGCGAGGAACACGTGCACCCGCTGCGGGCTGAGGCCCGGCACCGCCCGGTACGCGCCGCACGGTTCGAGGCGCGAGGCGGTCATGCCGGTCTCCTCCAGCAGTTCCCGCCCGGCGGCCCGGTCGGGGGTCTCGCCGGCGTCGATGCCGCCCATCGGCAGTTCCCAGGACAGCTCGCGGGTCGGGAACCGGTACTGCTGCAGCAGCAGGGTGCGCCGGGCCGGGGACACCGGGACGATCACCACGCTGTGGTCCCGGTCCACCACGCCGTAGGTCTTCGGCTCGCCGTCGACGGTGTAGTGCTCCTCGCGCACGCGCAGCCATCGGCTCTCGTACACCGTCCGCACCCGGTGGGGTTCGGGCCGCTGCGTCTCCTGCGCCGTCCCGCGGTTCTCCGTCATGCGCGGTCCTCCTTCGCGCCCCGGGCGGCGGGCGCCGCCGCGCGGGCCGCGAGCGAGACGGCCGCGATGAGCGCGGCCAGCAGAGCGAAGCCGACGGTGGGGCTGGCGACTTCGGCGATGACGCCCATCAGCGGCGGTCCCGCCAGGAAGCCGAGGAAGCTGAGGGCGACGACCTGGGCGAGCGCCCGGTCGGGGTCGGTGCCCGGCACGTTGGCGGCCGCGCTGAAGAGGATCGGGATCAGGCCGGACAACCCCAGGCCGAGCACGGCGAAGCCCGCGATGCCCGCCGCCGTGGTGCCCGCGAGCAGGGCGAGGGCCATGCCGGCCGCGCCCAGACCGGCGGAGACCCGCACCACGCGCACGGGCCCGAAGCGGGCCACGAGGCGGTCTCCGGTCAGTCGCCCGGCGGTCATCATGGCCGCGAAGGCCACGTACCCGGCCGCGGCCAGGCCGTCCCCGGCGCCGGTCACGTCCTTGAGGTAGATGGCGCTCCAGTTGGCGGTCTCGCCCTCGGCCATGAGGACGAAGAAGCCGAGCACGCTCAGCAGCAGGACGGGTCCACCGGTCCGGCGGCGGGGCGCCGCCGCGCCGTGCCGCGCGCCGTCGTGGTCGCCGTGGCCGTCGGCCGGCCGGGGCAGCAGGAAGCGGGTGGCGACGAGCGCGCACAGGGTCCCCGCCAGGCTCACGGCCGCGAAGTGCCACCGCGGGTCCACGTCCCGGTGTGCCGCCAGCCCGCCCAGGCCGGCGCCCGCCATGCCGCCCATGCTGTAGAAGGCGTGGAACATGGCCATGATGGGGCGCCCGTAACGGCGTTGCAGCACGGCCCCGTGGGCGTTGGACGCGACGACGAGGCTGCCCTGGGAGAGACCCAGCGGGATCAGCAGCGCGAACAGCGTTCCCGCGCCGGCCGCGAAGGCCGGCGGCAGCAGGCACAGGCAATACAGCGCAGCCCAGCCTCGGGTGACGGCCGAGCTGCCGAACCGGGAGACGAGGCGGCCGGTGAGATTGGTGCCGGCCAGGAAGCCCACCGGCGGCCCGAGCAGGGCCAGGCCCAGCATCGCGTCGGACAGGCCCAGATCCGCGCGCAGCGTGGGGATCTGCGGCATCCAGCTCGCGTAGACCAGCCCGTTGACGAAGAAGACGGCGATGAGCCCCGCTCGCGCGCGGCGCACGCGTGGCTCGTGCGGGGCCGCGTCGCGGGCCGGCGAGTCGTGGGCGACCGGTTTCATACCCTCCCCATCGCGTGGAACGTCCAGCCCGCGGACCGCCAGACGGCGGGGTCCAGCGTGTTGCGGGCGTCGATCAGTATGCGCCGGGCCACAAGCCCTTCCAACGACCGCGGCGCCAGGGACCGGAACTGCGGCCACGGCGTGGCGAGGACCACGGCGTCCGCGCCCTTGACCGCCTCGGCGAGGCCGGACGGACGGGTGAGGTCCGGCCGGGCGCGCCGCGCGTTGTCGGCGGCGACGGGGTCGCAGACGACGACGTCGGCGCCGTCGTCGGACAGGCGCTGGGCGATGGCCAGCGACGGCGAGTCGCGCACGTCGTCGGAGCCGGGCTTGAACGCGGCGCCCAGGACGGCCACCCGGATCCCGACCAGCGTGCCGCCGACCGCGCGCTTCACCCGGTCGGCGACCCGGGTGCGGCACCGCAGGTTGATGTCGTCGACCTGGCGCAGCAGACCGGCGCAGCCGTGGCTGCCGCTCTCGTCGGCGACGGCGGCCAGCGCCCGCAGGTCCTTGGGCAGACAGCCGCCGCCGAAGCCGGCGCCGGCGTCGAGGAAGGACCGGCCCAGCTCCGCCATGCAGGCGGCGTGGGTGGCGCCGAGGTAGCCGGTGCCGATGACGGTCAGGCGCATCTCTTCACCGCCGGTCATGACGGGTACGACTCCTTGACTTCGCCGATGGTGGGGTCGATGCCGGGACCGGCGCCGGTGTCGTGGGACAGTGCCTGACGCAGCACGGGTTCGACCTGGGCCCGCAGGGCGGCGTTCGCGTACGCCACCCAGGCCACGTCGGTCACGGTGTCCAGGGGGGCGTCCAGCGGGCCGCCGGCGGCGTCGGTGACGATCACTCCGGCCTCGCGGGCGATCAGCTCGGTGCACAGGTCGTAGGGGCGGGCGCACAGGCCGTGTCCGCCGGGGCCGGCGGAGACCAGCGGCCTGAGATCGGCCACCCAGCGGTCGTGTCCGGCCATCAGCTCGTACAACTGGCCGCCGCTGGAGATGTACTGGTCCTCGAACGCCTGGGCCTTGCCCGGCCGGGGAAGGCCCAGGAGTCGCTCGTACACGAAGTCGTCGATGGCGGCGAGCCGTTGCCGGCCGCCGGGGACGAAGCGGGCCAGGCCGCCGAAGCCCTGGGCGACGGTGGTGGCGCGCGAGGGCCGCAGCCGCAGGGGTGCGCTCCGGCCGGTGAGCCGGTCGAAGCGCTCGGCCCGGCAGCCGTGGCCGCGGCGCGCCCACAGGACGTCGCCGAGGTGCTGCTTGGGCAGGGGGATCTCCGTCTGGACGGCCAGTTCGATGTCGGCGAGGGTGGGCGTCCGGCCCCGGACGGGGGCGACTCCGGTCAGGATCCAGGCGCTGCGCTTGTGGTACATGAGCCCACGGGTGCCGTCGACGGGGTCGACGACGACCACCACCTCGGGCGGCCGTGAGCCGCCCGCGGGGAGTTCGATCCCGGGTTCGGGGACGCCCTCGGCGATCAGGCGCAGCGGCCAGCGCTCGGCGATCGGCGCGAACAGACGGGCCAGTCGTTCCTCGCCGATCCGGTCGAGGGCGAAGACGGTGTCCCCCTCGCCGTCCGCCACGACCGCGCTCAGCTCCTCGACCGGGGCGCTGTCGCTGGCCGCGAGGACGGCGGCGCGCAGCTCGGCGTGGACCGCGCGCAGGGCGTCGAGCAGGGCGTCGCTGTCACGGATCACCGGTGCGCCTCCCGGCCCCACAGGTCCAGGAAGAGCAGCGCCCACAGCAGTCGGCTGTGGTCCACGCCGCGTTCGTGCTCGGCGACGAGCCGGCGCGTCACCTCGCGGTCCAGGGTGCGCCCCGCCCAGCTGTCGCCGCCGAGCAGCGCGTCGTGCAGCAGATCGTGCCAGGGGCCGCGGAACCAGTCGGCGAAGGGCAGCCAGAACTTCTGCTTCTTCTTGACGAGGGTCTCCTGCGGCAGGACTCCCGCGAGCGCCGCCTTGACGAACGCCTTGTCGGCGAGTCCGCCGCGTTTGCGTCCGGCGGGGACGCGCGCCATCTCCCGCATCAGCTCGCCGTCCATGAAGGGCAGCACGACGCGCAGTCCGGCTCCGCGGGCCAGCCGGGTGTCCTTGACGTACACGCCGTGCACCATCCAGGTGCGCCACTGGCCCACGTGCACCCGCTCGAAGGGGTCCCGTGCGGCCTGCGCGCGATAGCACTCCTCCAGCACGCCGTACGGCAGATCCGGGTCGACGCCCAGGCCGCGGAAGAACTCGGCGCGCAGGGGGGCGGGCGCGAGGCACGTCTTGCCCAGGTACGTCCGGGCCAGCGCGGCGGGTTCGGCGGGCAGGACCAGTTCCTCGTCGCCGTCCCGGGTGCGGGGGAAGCCCATGATCTCGTCCCCGCCCTCGCCGGTGACGAGGACGTCGTGCCCGTCGGCGGCCACCCGGTCGTACAGGAAGTGCTGGGCGAAGATCGCCCGGTCGCCGTGCGGGGACTCGAAGCGGGCGGCGATCCCGGCCA
Organism: Streptomyces sp. NPDC006610; assembly: GCF_040611575.1. NCBI lineage: Bacteria > Bacillati > Actinomycetota > Actinomycetes > Kitasatosporales > Streptomycetaceae > Streptomyces > Streptomyces sp. NPDC006610. The sequence continues at coordinate 110,367 of NZ_JBEXOP010000009.1, read as the reverse complement.
CGGTGCCGGCGTCCGCGGGCCGGATCCGCAGGAGGTGGTGGTCCAGGCCGAAGTGGCGGGCCACCGTGGCCGCGTAGCGGGACTCGTCGAACTCCGGGTCCTCGAAGGACGCCGTGTACGCGGTCGCCCGGATGCCGAGGCGCCGTGCGAGGACGGCCACGTTGGTGCTGGTGTCCATGCCCCCGCTCAGCAGGCAGGCCACCGAGCCGGCGTCGCGCAGGCCCGTGCGCAGGGCGGCCTCGACGCGGTCGAGGCAGACGGCGCCGATCTCGGCGAGGACCCGGGGGTCGTCGGTGGCGGGCTCGGACGGGCTGCCGTCCGCGGCGGGCAGCGGGGTGCCCGGCACTTCCCCGGGCGGGCCCTGGGGGCCGATCTCCAGGTGTGCCCCGGCGCGCAGTTGGCGGATGCCGCTCCAGATCGTCCAGGGCGCGGGCACGTACTGGAAGGCCAGGTACAGGGCGAGCGCCTCCGGGTCGGGTGACGGCGCGGCCCCGGTGAGCCGGGCGCGGGCCCGGGCGAGCCACGCCAGGTCGGTGCCCACGAGGACGTCCTCGCCGATCCGGCAGTAGTGGACCGCCGGTACTCCGGCGGGATCGGGCCGCACGGTCACCGTGCCGTGCGGCCCGTGCTCCACGTCCACCTCCAGGCGGTGGTTGGCGGAGGTCACCGGCAGGGCGATGCGGGTGCCGTCGGGCGTGGCGGCGTGCTCGGCCGGCCCGGCGCCCGTGTGGAGGAGCAACGCTCCGCGGCCTGGGCCGAGTTCGATGACGTGATGGTCCTTCTCTTGGCTCGCCTCGACGGCGCGGGGGCCGCGGGCGAGCAGGAAATCGGTCATGTCAGCTCCGGATGCCGGACGGAGACGGGAGGTGGGTGGAGCGGGGAGGCGGAGGCGGTTCTCGGACGGCGCTGCGGCCACGTCCGTTTCCCGTCAGTTCGCCGCCGGCCTCGGCCGGGTCGAGCCCGTGCTGGAACAGCAGGCTCCACACGGCCCACTGGACCACTTGCCAGGAGGTGCGCGAGAACTCGTCGTGGGACGACGCCTGCCGGGCCGCCGTGGACCATGGCGCCGGCTGCGGCTGCGGCATGTCCTCGACGATCTCCCGGGCCCGTCGCACCACGGGGCTGAGCGGGCCGGCCAGCCAGACGGCGACCGCGGAGGGGAAGCCGACCTTGTCCGTGCGGCGGCCGATCCGCTCGGGCAGCAGGTCGGCGAACGCCCGCCGCATGACGTACTTGGTCAGGACGCGCCCGTCCGGTGTGCGCCGCACCTTCAGCGCGTCGGGCAGGCGGTACGCGAACTCGACCAGCCGGTAGTCCATGAACGGCGCCCTGCTCTCCACGCCGAAGCGCATGTTGAGCCGGTCGTCGGCGCGCAGCAGGGGCGGGAGGCTGATGGCCATGTCGGTGGCGGCGAGGCGGTTCAGCGGGGACCTCTGCGTGGAGAACAGCTTGTCCACCACCGCCAGTCCCTCGGCGCCGGGGCGGGGGGAGCGGTTGATCAACGCGTAGTAGACGGAACTCTCCGACGGCCCCGCCGTCCCGAGCCGGTCCAGGAGCGGGGCGTACGAGGGGTACTGGGCCCGGAGCAGGGAGGGCCGGTCGCGGGCGAGGAAGGCGGCGTGCCGCGTGTACCCGCCGAGGTACTCGTCGAGTCCCAGCCCGCTCAGCATGATCCGCAGCCCCTGGGCCGACGCCTCCTTGCTGAGCAGGTACTGGGAGAACGCCGCCAGCGTGGTGACCGGGAAGTCAAGGGTGGCGACCAGGTCCACGAGTTGGGTGACGAAGGCCGTCGGGTCCGGGGTGACCGTCTGGCAGGCGATGCCCAAGTGGTCGCACAGGGACCTGAGATAGGGCCGCTCGTCGGTGTAGGTCCGGTCGGTGACGACGGCGGAGAACAGCGCGTCGGGCCGCGCGAGGCAGGCGATCACGGACGAGTCGAGGCCGCCGCTGACGTAGACGCCGTAGCCGAGATCGGTGTGCGTGCGGACGCGTACGGCGTCCTCGGCCAGTTCCCTGAAGGTGTGCACGGCCTCCGCCTCGTCGATCGGTTCGACGGGGAAGTCCTCCAGACAGTAGTAGCGGTGCAGGACGACGGCGCCGGTACGGTGGTCCACCCGCAGATAGTGGCCCGGCGGGACTTCGAGGACGCCCTCGAAGGGCGTCTGGAAACCGACGCCGGTCTCGAAGTCCGGATAGGTGGGTTCGAGGACGAGCCGCGCCGGTACGGAGGCCAGGCAGCGGGCCTCGGAGGAGAAGCGGAGCAGGTCGTCGTCGCGGGTGTAGTACAGGGGCTTCACGCCGAAGCGGTCCCGGATCAGATAGGTCGCCGTGTCGTCCCGGGCGCAGATGGCGAACATGCCGTTGAACCTGCCGAGACAGGTGATGCCCCACTCCTCGAAGGCGTGGGCCAGCACCTCGGAGTCCGAGGAACCGGTGAAGCGGTGGTGGCCGGGCAGGTCTGCGCGGACGTCACGGTAGTTGTAGATCTCGCCGTTGAAGGCGACGATCCGGCGCGGTCCCCGGCAGTCGACGCTCACGGGCTGACTGCCCGACTCTCCGCCCACGATGCTGAGGCGACAGACGCCCACGCTGATCCCGTCGTACGACCTCAGGCGGGTCTCGTCCGGGCCGCGGTGCTGCTGCCCCCTGAGCAGATCGAGTACATGGCCGCTCAGCGGGCGGCGGGTCCGGCCGGGGAGCCCGGACGGCGCAAACAGTTCGGAGGGTCCGGCCGACACCGCCGAATCAGGTGAGCCGGGTGGTCCAGGTAATCGAGGTAAGAGGGAAAGGGCTCCCGCTATGCCGCACATCCTGAGAACTCTCCTTCGTCTGTCCACAACTGTCACAGCATCAGCGCGTGGAAGTGCTGGGCATCGGAGGGTCTGGAGGGAAGGGTCGGGGAGGTGCCACGCCCGATGGTGTGGTGATCCGGGGGATCGCTCCGTCGGCAGGCTAGGCACCGCGAGATCGGAAGCGCAACGCCAGGTTTGCGCCACTTTGGCGCAGATGCCGTACATATCCCCCGTTCCGTCTTCCCCGGCCGCGCTCCGCAGACCGGTGACCGCGACCCGCACGACGAAACACCGACCGGGCGGTCGCGGACGCCTGTGAGGTTCTCGGATTTCTCTTGATCCCCAGCGCCCGGCGTGACCTGGGACATACCCTTTTGGCACCCGATGTGCCTAGCTTGAGCGACAGCTCTCGCTCACAGCCCGCGGCATCGGGTGCACGTCACCCCGATCGCCCAGGAGATCCATGCGCCCCCGAATTCCCTCCGCCTCCCGGATAGCCTCCCTCCCGCCCGTCGCCCTGGCGGGCGGTGCGCTGACCGTCGGCATCGGCGGGCTCTATCTCGCCGGGCTGCTGGTCACCGGCGGTGAGATCGAGGCGGGGACGACGGTGCGCGGGGTGGACATCGGGGGCCTGAGCCGTGCGGAAGCCGCCAGGAAGCTGGAGGAGCGCCTGGTGGCGGCCGGCCCGCGGCAGCTGCCGGTGCAGGTCGGCGACCGCACGGGCGTGATCGATCCCCGGCAGGCCGGGCTCGGCTTCGACATCCCGGAAACCCTCGACCGGGCGGAGTCCACCGGCGTCGATCCGGTCAGTGTGATCGGCGGGCTGTTCCGTTCGGGCGGCGCCGTCGAACCGGTCGTACGGATGGACGAGGACAGGGCCCGGGCCGCCCTCGGAAAGCTGGCGAGGACGCTCGACCAGAAGGCCCGCGACGGCGCCGTCTCCTTCGACGACGGCCGCATCGTGCAGACCGCCGCGCGCACCGGATACGCGCTGGACGTGGACGCCGCCGCCGACGCCCTGCGCGACCCCTTCCTGCGCGGCGCGACCGGGTCGGTCACGGTGCTGCCGGCCCGCGAGACCGGACCGAAGGTCACGGCGGAGGAGGTGCGGCGGGCGGTGCGCGAGTTCGCGCGGCCCGCGATGTCGGCGCCGGTCACGCTCACCGCGGGCGGCAGACGGTTCACGCTCACCCCGGCCGCGCTCGGCGAGCACCTGACCCTGCGGCCGGACGGCTCCGGCAGGCTCACACCGCGGCTCGACGCCAAGGGCCTGCGCGCCGCCCCCGCGGTGGCGGACGCCCTGAACGACCTCCCCGCCACCCCCCGCGACGCCCGGCTCGGCCTGGAGGGCGACAAGGTCGTCGTGACCGCCGACGAGCAGCCCGGCATCGAGGTCACCGACAAGGCCCTGGGCAAGGCCGTCCTGCCCCTGCTCACCAAGTCGGGGGCCGCCCGCGCCGGCGAGGTGCCCGTACGGCGGATCCAGCCGGAGATCACCCGTGACAACGCGGCCCGGCTGGGGCTGACGGAGAAGATGTCCTCCTTCACCGTCCACTTCGAACCGGCCCCGTACCGCACGACGAACATCGGCCGGGCCGTGGAGCTGATCAACGGCTCCCTCGTGATGCCGGACGAGACCTGGAGCTTCAACCGGACCGTCGGTGAGCGCACCGAGGCCAACGGCTTCGTCGAGGGCATCATGATCCTCGGCGGCAAGTACACCAAGGCGCCCGGCGGCGGTGTCTCCGCCGTGGCCACGACGGTGTTCAACGCGATGTTCTTCGCCGGGGTGAAACCGGTCGAGTACGGCGCCCACTCCTTCTACATCGAGCGCTATCCCGAGGGCCGCGAGGCCACGGTCGCCTGGGGAAGCCTCGATCTGCGGTTCGCCAACGACTCCGGCAAGGCCCTCTACATCCAGGCGGAGTCCACGGACACCTCGGTGACCGTCACCTTCCTCGGTACGAAGAAGTACGACGAGGTCGCCTCGGTCAAGGGGCCGCGCACCAACGTGCAGGAGCCCGAGACGCGGGTGAGCACCGACGAGAAGTGCGTGCCGCAGACCCCGCTCGAGGGCTTCGACGTCACCGTGGAACGGGTCTTCCGCGACGGCGGCCGGGAAGTGCGGCGCGAACCGTTCCGCACCCGCTACACCCCGCGCGACGAGATCACCTGCGAACAGGCCCCGGCCGACCACCCCTGATCCCGTGGCGCCGGGGCGCCTGGTGCATGATCGGTGAGGCCCCTCGACCTCCAGGGCGGGGAGGCGTCTGCCGAACGCAAAGGAGATGGCCTTGACCATCTGGGAGTCGCTGGCGGTCTTCGTCGCCGGCATGGGGGCCGGCACGATCAACACCATCGTCGGCTCGGGAACGCTGATCACCTTCCCGGTGCTGCTCGCCACGGGACTGCCGCCGGTGACGGCGACCGTGTCCAACGCACTGGGCCTGATTCCCGGATCCGTCAGCGGCGCCATCGGCTACCGGAAGGAACTGAGGGGGCAGCGCGCACTGGTCCTGCGGCTGGGCGTCGCCTCGGCCATCGGCGGGCTGGCGGGAGCGGTGCTGCTGCTCATGCTCCCGGAGACGGCCTTCGAGACGATCGTCCCGGTCCTCGTGGCCCTCGCGCTGGTCCTCGTCGTGCTCCAGCCGCGCATCTCGGCGGCCGTCCAGCGACGCCGCGCCCGCGCCGGAACCGCCGAGCGGGCGCACGGCGGCCCCGTCCTCTTCGGCGGCCTGCTGCTCGCCAGCGTGTACGGCGGCTACTTCACGGCGGCCCAGGGAATCATCTACCTCTCCCTGATGGGCATGCTGCTCCAGGACACCCTGCAGCGTCTGAACGCCGTCAAGAACGTCCTCGCGGCGATCGTGAACAGCATCGCGGCGCTCTTCTTCCTCTTCGTCGCCGACTTCGACTGGACGGCCGTGCTCCTCATCGCCGTGGGCTCGGCCATCGGCGGGCAGCTCGGCGCGAAGATCGGGCGCCGGCTGCCGCCCACGGCGCTGCGCGCCTTCATCATCGTCGTCGGGATCTCCGCCATCATCCAGCTCCTGCGCTGAGACGGGAGCGGAGCGCCGGGGACGGGAGGCGGCGCCCGCCGCCCTCCCTGTCGACCCCTGCTCGCCTACTGCTCACCGAGACGCGCGGCCCGCTGATCCACCTCGACGTCCGAGCGCCGCACGCCGGTGAAGCGGGTCGGCCGGAAGGTCCGCAGGAGGTCCTCTTCCCGGTCGGTCGTGATCTCGGCGGCGACCAGCCGTGCCAGGACGGGCGCGAGGGTGATCCCGCTGTGCGAGACGAGGCAGTAGACGCGGGACCGCGGTGAGGCGTAGCCGGCGACGGTGTGGCCGTCCGCGGGCAGGGACCGCAGGCCGACGCGCAGGTCGATCTCCGGCTCCGGGCCGGGGCGGGTCAGCAGTGCGGAGAACCGCCGGGCGAGGGTGCGCCCGATGTCCCCGTGCGCGGACGGAGGGTCCGCGGGATCGACGTGGGCGTTCAGATCGAGGGCCTGGAGGACGGTCCGTCCGCCGGCGGCGGGGCGGAGGTTCAGACCGGGGCTGTGGACGACGCAGCGCAGGTCGAGTCGCGGTGATCGCGCGTATCCGAGCAGGCCGACGGTCTGCGCTCCGCGGCCGACGTCCGTCACCATGGGAATGTCGATTCCCGCCCGGGCCGCCAGCCGCTGCGTCCACCGGCCCGCCGCCAGGACGACCCGGTCGGCCGTGCGGACCTCCCCTCCGGCGAGGGTCACCGCCACTCCCGCGGGCGTGTCGTCGACGGCCACGGCCTCGCCGGTCGCGCGCTCGGCGCCGTGCCGCTCGGCGTCGGCCAGCAGGGCGGCCACGAAGCGGTCCGGCAGGACGTATCCCTCGCCGGGGAAGTGGGCGACGGTCGTGACGGCCGCCGGGACGCGGAGGTCGCCCGCGATCCGCGTCGCCTCCGCGGGCGTGACCCAGTGCGCCGGGTAGCCGAGGGACCGCAGCCGTTCGACGTTGTCCGCGAGCCACTGCCCGTTCGCGGCGTCCGCCCACTGCAGGGCCCCGCTGGGGAAATAGGCGGGGGCGCCGCGCAGCTGCCGGGCGAGCCTGGCGTGCTCCTCCATCCCGGCCAGGTTGAGGCGGTGGTAGTGCGGGTCGGTCTTCCGGCTGGAGTTGATCCAGGCGAACGTGGTCGCGGTCGTACCCGTGCCGGGTTCGCTCCGGTCGAGCAGGAGGACGTCCTGCCCGAGGAGGGCGAGGTGCCGCGCGACGCTCACGCCGAGCGCTCCGGCGCCGATGACGATGACCTTCATGGTGCGCACATCTCCTTTCCGGCAGCGACAGGCTGCTCACACGGGCGGGACGGGCAGTTCCAGGAAGAACTCGGCGGTTCCCGGCCGGACCAGGGTCGTGACCACTTCGACGGTGGTTCCGTCGTCGGCGCGCAGTTCCCTGCGCCTGCTGAGCGCGGGCGTTCCGGCCTCGCTGTTCAGGAGGGCGGCGTCGTGCTCGTCGAGGACCACCGGGTCGAGGTAGACGCGGATCGCGTCGATCGGCACGCCGTTGCGCCGGAGGTACGGGAGGGTGACGAGGTCTTCGAGGTTCTCGTTCAGCAGGTCGGGGGCCACCGCGAAGAGCACGACGTGCCGCTCGACGGACTGCGGCTCCTCGCGCACGTCGAGCTTGCGGCGGACCAGTTCGACGACGGCGGTGTCGGCGGCGGCGCCGGGGAGGGGCAGCACGGCGTCGGCGGCCCTGACGATCCGGGCCGAGACGACGTCGTGCCTGCCCGGTACGCCCTTCGCGGCGGCCGCGGGGGTGACGAAGTTGAGCAGGTTGATCTGCCGTGTCACGTCGGCGACGAACGTTCCGTGGCGTCGCCGGCGGATCGCCAGTCCGGCTTCGGCGAGGTCGTTGAGGACGCGCTGTGCCGTGGCCCGGCTCACGCCGTGCTCGGCGGCCAGATCCTTCTCGGTCGGCAGCCGAGCGCCGGGGAGGAGCTCCCCGGACCGGATCCTGGCTTCGATCCCTCGCCTGATCCGTACGTACAGCGGCACGGTCACATGTGGACCGTACATTCAGGGAATTGACCGGTCAATTGGCGGGGCGAGGTCGGTTCGTCGGTGGCGGAGCAGTGAGTGCCTGCCATTGCCCCGGCGCCCTCCGGGGACTCGTACAGCCCGCCCCGGGCTCCGGGGCTCCCGGCCGCCGGTCAGCGGGACAGACCCCAGGTCTGCAGGGCATAGGGGCGCCCCTTCTCCTCACCCCGGATCAGCGGCACGTCGAGCAGGGTGAAGCCCGCCTTGGTGGCCACGGCGACGCTTGCGGCGTTCTCGGCCTCCAGCTCCAGGATCACCCGGTCCACGCCGAGGTGGTCGAAGGCGTACGCGGCCATCACCCGCACCGCCCGCACCGCCAGCCCCCGGCCGCGGTGGGCCGGGCCGACCGCGTAGCCGAGTTCGGCGCCCTCGGGGGCGCGCCGCAGCATCACCTCGCCGAGCGGTGCGCCGCCGTCGACGGTGATGGCCAGCAGGACGGCCGTACCCGACGCCCGCAACTGCCGGTCCCGGGCCAGCCGGGCGCGGGCGGCCGCCTGATCGAAGGGCGAGACGATCGGCGTCCAGTACGCGATGTCGGGGTGGTCGAACAGATCCGGCATCGCGGCCAAATCCGCCTCCGCCCAGTCGCGCAGGACGAGCCCCTCCCCCGCCAGCTCGATCCGCTCGGGGAAGGACGACATGGTGCCGCTCATGCGGGGAAACCTCCTGGCCTGGTCCGGACGGGGCAGGATATCCGGGGCCCTGCCCGGGCTCGACCGGCGCCCGCGCGAGTGATGCACAGGTCCATGGCCGCGCGCCGGTCGCCGAACCGGCCGGCGCTCGACGGCCGTCCCGGCACCGGGAGATGGCCGAGGAACCCCCGGACGGGATCACGCGCTCGCCACGTCCGTGGGAGGACCGCCGGACGACGGTGTCCGCGTTGCTCTGTCGACCCCGCGCCGCCGCGCCCTAGACTGTCAACTCACAGACGGGTGGTCGTAGTTGACCAGGGGGAGCCGCCATGTCCGGTAATCCGTACGCTCCGGGACCGGAATTCGCGGCGCCCCCGATGCCACCGGGTCCGCCGCCCGTCGCGCCGGACGGTGCGCGGGCCGTCGCCGTCGCCGTGCTCAACCTCAGCGGCCTCGGGCTCGGCTACGCCCTCCTGCGCCGGTGGCTCGCGACGGCCGTGTGCTGGGCGGTCACCGCGGTGCTGCTCTTCGTGGCGCTGCCGGCCGACGCGGACGGGGTGCCGGTCGTCGCGCTCGTCCTGTACCTCGCCTTCCTCGCGCTCGCGGCCGTACACGGTGCGGCCGGGGGATTGCGCAGGCCGTTGGCGTGGCCGGGGCGGGCCCCCGTCGCGCTGGTGCTGGGCCTGGCACTGCTGCTCGTTCCGGCGGGTGCCGTCGTGCTGTACGACGACGCCCGGGAGGAGGCCGTCGAGCAGATGCTGCTGGACCGGCTGGAGCGGGCGGACCGCCTGGTGGCGGCGGCCGGGAAGCAGGACTTCGCCGACGCAGAGCCGGACTACCGCAGGGCGCTCGCCGTCTACCGCGGTCTCAGCGACGACCATCCCGGCTCGCGGGCGGCGCAACGCGTCCCCGCGCGGATGAAGACGTACTACACGACGGTCGCGGCGCCCTACGCGGACGACCAGTACTGCGCCGCGGTGGAACCCCTCGAGTTCCTGCGCACCGTTCCGGACCGCATGGCCGACGAGGACCTCGGCGCTCTGCGGACCTGGCCCGACGACCGGCTGGCCACCTCGCTCTACGAGTGCGCCTCGGCCAAGCTGGCGGGCGGCGACGGCGGCTGGGCGGCGGAGTTCGGCAAGCTGCTGGGCGCCTTCCCCGACTCCGAGCAGGCGGGGAAGGTCGATTCCGCCGTCGGCTCCGCGGTGGACGGCGCGGCACGAGGCGTGAAGGGCGACGACCCGTGTGCCGCCGTCGAGGAACTGCGGGCCCTCGGCACGCAGATCTCCGGCCTGGCCGGCGGGGACGCCGGCGCGGAGGGCCTGGCGGCGCACGCCGACCGGGCCGAGGCGCGCGCCGGCACGGGCGCGTACGCGTGCGGCGTGGACCAGTACCGGGACGGCGAGTTCACGGCGGCCCAGGAGACGATGAACGCGTTCGTCGCCGACCACGGCGACCACCGCGACAGCGCCCGCGCCCGCAAGATCGCCATCGCCGCGGAGATCGCGCAGACCGTCCCGGAAGCCGGCAAGCGGTTGCCGACGACCGCCTCGGGCGGCAGCATCTCCGTCACCGTCAAGAACGACAGCCCGGACGCCATACGCGTCCTCTACACCGGTCCGGTGACCGGCAGCCTCACCCTCCCTGCGTGCGGGAACTGCAAGAGCTACGACCTGGGGAGCACGCTCGGGCCGGCCTTCGAGCCCTGCAGCGACAGCGGCAAGAGCTACCCGCAGAAGACGATCACCCTGCCGCCGGGAACGACGTACTTCCTGCACAAGCCGCAGAGCGGCGGCGTCTCCACCCCGGCCTCGGACACCGCGAAGCTGGAGCCCGGTTACGTCTACACGGAATGCGCTTACGAAACGAAGGCCCTGGGCAGCGGCATCTGAGCGTCCGGGAGCGGGGACGCGGCGCCGGGGACGCCGTCAGGGGTGAGGAGCCCCGCTCGTGAGGGCGCGCGTGGCCGAGTCGGGCGGCCGTGAGTTCCCACCGGCCGCCCGTCGGCGTTTTCGGGTGCGGGGGCGGGTCCCTCGGCGCCGGTCCGTCGTTGCGGCGAGCGGGTGACCGATCCGCGCCCCGGGACCGACGCCGCCGCCTCAACACCCCTCACCTGCGCCTCTGTTGAGGCCGCGCCTCGTCATCTCCCTGTTGCAGCGCGGTTCGGGCGGCTTGGTTCGACCTCCCCACCTCTTTCAACTTTCTGAGGACAAAGTATGGACGGCGAGAGGGGAAGTCCTTACCGTCTTGGACGCAACCACTCCCCCATGCACAGCGCAACCGCACAGCGCGCCCCGTACTTCGCCGGACCGTGCCCGCCCGCCTTCGCCGTTCGTCCCGGTCCGGAGGCCGGCTCACCCCTGACCCCGTGTCCGCGGTCCATGCCCTCGAGCGCCAGGAGGAAGAGTGAGTCATCGGCCGTACCGCCGGCTTCGCAGACATGCTGTGGGGCTGGCACTCGCCGCAGTCGTCGTCGGAAGCTGGACCCCCGTCGCCGCCCAGCCCGTTCGGACCTCCGCCGCGGACGTCCCCCCGCAGGAACCCGGAGTGACCCTGCGCGTCTTCGACATGCAGGTGCCCCTCAAGAAGCTCTGCGAGCTGAAGGGCGGTCAGACGCCCAACATCGACAAGCTGATGCCCACCGTCGACTGGACGTCGGACGCCGACTTCGGCATGGCCGCCAACTTCGTCTCCCACGTCGTCGCCAACCTCCGGGTCCCGCAGGACGGTACGTACGCCTTCCGGCTGATCAGTGACGACGGCTCACGCCTGTACGTCGGGGACCGGACGGTCGTCGACCACGACGGTCTGCACGGCGCCGAACCCAAGGACGGCACCGTCGAACTGACGGCGGGCCTGCACCCGTTGCGCATCGAGCACTTCGAGGCGGGCGGCGGCCAGCAGCTCACCCTCCAGTGGAAGCCGCCCGGCGCCGCGGACTTCACCCTCGTGCCCAACTCGGCGCTGAGCACCGACGCCGGCGTCGTGCGCGTCACCGCACCCGGTCGCAAGGAGTGCATCGGCGGTCAGGACAGCCCGGGCGACGGCCTGCCGCTGGCCGGCGTCCACCCGAACTACACCCTCACCGACCTGCGCCCCGCCGGTTTCGAACCCAAGGTCTCCGCCATGGACTGGCTGCCGGACGGCAGACTGGCCGTGTCCACCTGGGGAGAGAGCGACACCTCTGACGGCGAGGTCTACCTCCTGGACAACGTCACCGGCGACACCGGACCGGAGAAGGTCACGGTCAAGAAGGTCGCCACGGGGCTCAAGGAGCCCATGGGCATCACGTACGTCGACGGCAGGCTGTACGTCTCGGAGAAGCACCAGCTGACCGAGCTGAACGACCACGACGGCGACGACGTCACCGACGAGAAGAAGAAGATCGCCTCCTGGCCCTACGGCGGCAACTTCCACGAGTTCGCCTTCGGCCTGCTCCACGACAAGGGCAGCTTCTACCTGAACCTGTCCGTCTCCATCAACTACGGCGGCGCCACGACCGATCCGCAGCCGGCCGAGGGCGGCCGCGGCACGACCATCAAGGTCGACAGGGCGACCGGCAAGGTCTCCTACGTCGCCGGAGGCCTGCGCACGCCCAACGGCATCGGCTGGGGCCCGGACAAGGGCATCTTCGTCACCGACAACCAGGGCGGCTGGCTGCCGTCGTCGAAGCTGCTGCACATCAAGCAGGACCGATTCTTCAACCACTACACGCGCTACCGGGACGGCACGGGCGAGGACGCCTCCTTCCGCCCCGGCCCGTTCGACGACCGCCCGGTGACCAAGCCGGTCCTGTGGCTGCCGCAGAACGAGATCGCCAACTCGCCCAGCACTCCGCTGCTGTTGAAGAAGGGACCCTTCGCCGGGCAGATGCTCTTCGGCGACGTCACGTACGGCGGGATCCAGCGCGCCAGCCTGGAGAAGGTCGACGGCGAGTACCAGGGAGCCGTCTTCCGGCACACCCAGGGCCTGGAGGCGGGCGTCAACCGCATCAGCGTCGGCCCCGACGGGGCGATCTACGCCGGCGGCCTCGGCGCCGACGGCAACTGGGGCCAGGAGGGCAAGCTCCGCTTCGGCCTGCAGAAACTGACGCCGAACGGCGCCAACGCCTTCGACATCCACTCGATGCGCGCCACGCGCGACGGCTTCGTCCTCACCTACACCCGGCCCCTCTCCCAGGAGACCGTCGACAAGCTCGCCCAGAGCTACCAGGTCCGCCAGTGGCGTTACTCCCCCACGCCCGAGTACGGCGGCCCCAAGATCGACGAGGAGCCGCTGACCGTGTCCCGCGCCGTCGTCTCGGACGACCGCAAGCAGGTCCGGCTGGACATCCCCGGCCTCAGGACCGACCGCGTGGTGCACATCCGCTCCCCGCGCCCCTTCGCCGCGGACAACGGCGAGGCGCTGTGGAGCACCGAGGCCTGGTACACCCTCAACGCGATCCCCGGCAGGAAGACGCCCGTCACCGACTACGAGGCGGAGGAGGCCGGGCTCGGCGGCGGCGCCGGCGTCAACAAGGACCATCCCGGCTTCTCGGGCGGCGGCTTCGTCGACCGCTACGGCACCCCCGGCGCCACCACCACGTTCCGCGTCGACGTCGCCAGGAAGGGCGCGTACGACGTGGGCCTGCGCTACGCCAACGGCCCCCATCCCTTCCACGGCGACAAGAGGATCAGCCTCTACGTCAACGGGGAGAAGGTCCGCCGGACAGTGCTCCCGCCGACCGCCGACTGGGACACCTGGGCCACGCAGAGCGAGAGGCTGACGCTGCGCAAGGGCGTCAACACCATCGCCTACCGGTACGACGACGGGGACGACGGCCATGTCAACCTCGACATGATCCACGTCGACCGTCCCGGAGAGCGCATCAGCCTGTTCGACGGCGGCAGCCTGTCGCAGTGGCAGCACACCGACGGCCGTGCGGTCGAATGGCCCCGCGCCGAGGGCGACTCCGTCGAGGTGTGCTGCGGGGACATCCGCACCAAGCGGAACTTCGGCGACCACCGGCTGCACGTCGAGTTCCGGGTCCCACAGCTCCCCGACGACGTCACCGGCCAGGACCGCGGCAACAGCGGCGTCTACCTCCAGAACCGCTACGAGATCCAAATCCTCGACTCCTACGGCGTGGCCGCCCTCGCCGACAACGAGGCAGGCGCCATCTACCAGCAGAAGGCCGCCGACACCAACGCCTCGACGCCGCCGGGGACCTGGCAGTCGTACGACATCGTCTTCCGGGCCGCGCGCTACGACAGCGCCGGGCAGCTGACCGAGAAGGCGCGGGTCACGGTGGTGTGGAACGGGGAAACCGTCCACGACGACGTGGCCCTCGACGGACCGACCGGCGGCGGCATCGCCGAAGGCCGGGCCACCGGGCCGATCAAGCTCCAGGACCACGGCAACAAGGTCCGCTACCGCAACGTGTGGGTCGAGCCCCTGAGCTGACCGACCGCACGCCGGCTCCGACCGCGCGTGGCACGGCCGCACCCGCCGGCCGTGCCACGCGCGGCGCGCGCACTCCCGGCCGTGCTCGGGTGGCGGGGTCCTGCGCCGGGGACCCGGCCCGCCAGGACCGCGACGACGGCCCGGTGGCCCGGTTGCGCGAAGGAAGAAATCCCGTCCGAGCGACCGGGTCTCCCCTGCTACGGTGAGCCGATGGCATCGGTGAGACAGGTTCAGGTCACCTTCGACTGCGCGGATCCCGAGCGCGTGGCGCGCTTTTGGTGCGAGGTGCTGGGGTACGTCGTACCGTCTCCACCGAAGGGGTTCGCCTCCTGGGAGGCGTACCACCGCTCGCTGCCGCCCGAGGAGCGCGGTGCCTGGTTCGCCTGCGCCGATCCCTCGGGCGTGGGTCCCCGCCTGTACTTCCAGCGCGTTCCCGAAGGGAAGGTCGCCAAGAACCGGGTGCATCTCGACGTGCGGGTCGGCACCGGCCTCGTGGGCGAGGAGCGTCTGGCGACGCTGGAGACCGAATGCGCCCGGCTGGTCGCGCTCGGCGCGGTCCGGGTGCGGCTGCTGACCGCCGACGAGGACAACGAGTCGTGCATCGTGATGCAGGACGTCGAGGGCAACGAGTTCTGTCTCGACTGAGCCCCCCGCCGGAGCGCGTCCGGTCATGCCTTCCACGTATGGAAGCAGGCATTGGACCGGACGGGACCGGGCTGATTCGGTGGTGACGCGCGAGACACGTGGCGCCGGGGGCCCACGCCCTGCGGCACACGGCGCGGCGCACGGCGCACGTGTGCGGGCCATCGACGGGAGGGCATGACGTGAAGACGACGAACGGGTTGCCGGCGGACGGGAACAGGCCGTCGGGGCGGGGACGCGTGCGGCCGGACGGGGCGTCCCGGCGGGGCGTGCTGCGCGCCGGGGCGGCCGGTCTCGCGACCGGGACGGTGGCGGTGTCCGGAGCGGGGACGGCCGCCGCGGCCGGAACGAGCGCGGAGGCGACGCACGCCGGCCGAACTCCTGGGCCCTACCACGGCAAGGTCGTCCTGATCACCGGCGCCACCTCGGGCATCGGTGCGGCGGCGGCCCGGCTGCTGGCCGACGCGGGTGCGCGGGTCTGGTTCTGCGGTCGGCGCGAACAACTGGGCCGGCGGCTGGAGTCCGCGATCCGCGCGGCCGGCGGCGAGGCCACCTACGTCCGTGCGGACGTGCGCGACGAGGACCAGGTACGCCGGTTCGTCACTGCCTGCGCCGAGCGTCACGGGCGGCTCGACGTGGCCTTCAACAACGCCGGCGTCGAGAGCCCGCGCGCGGTCCGCCTGCACGAGCAGACGCTGGACGACATGACGGCCGTGTGGCGGACGAACGCCGCCGGGGTCTTCCTCGCGATGAAGTACGAGATCCCGCACATGCTGGAACAGGACGGCGGCGGCGTCATCGTCAACACGGCCTCGATCTCGGCGGAGGTCGGATTCGCCACCCTCGCCCCGTACAACGCGAGCAAGCACGCGGTGGCCTCGCTGACCAAGGTGGCCGCCCTCGAATACGCCCGCCAGGGCATCCGGGTGATCGCGTTCGCCCCGGGTGCGGTCGACACGCCGATGCTGCGCCGGGCGGCGGAGGCGTTCGGGATGACCTACGAGGAGATCGCGCGGGACTATCCGATCGGCCGCATCGTCGGGGCTCAGGAGATGGCCCGGGTCATGATGTGGCTCGGCTCGCCCGACGCGGCGCCGCTGATCGGCACCGACGTCGACGCGTCCGGGGGCTACCTCACCGGCTGAGACGACCGTCGCCCCGGTGTCCCGCGGAGCCCTCCCGACCCCCGCCGCGGCCGGTGCCGGACGCCCCCGCGGAGCACTTCGCGACGTCCGCGACATCGGCGGCGGCCCCGAGAACCTTGGCGACCTCAGCGACCTCGGGGCTTCGGGGCGCGGGAGCAGGATGACGCTGGACAGTGCGGCGGCCGAACTGGTGGACCGTGAGCTGGAACCCGCCAAGCGTGCCCTCGCCGAGCGGATCGTTCGGGACCACACCGGCATGGCCCGCTGAGGCGCGGCACCGTCCTGTCTCCCCCACGGCGCCGTGCGACGGCGTCGGCTGCGGTGCGGGCGGGCGCTGAGGCGGGCGGCCTGGCGCGTCAGGTGAGCGCGTTGGGCGGCGCGGCCAGGAACGGGCGCACCTCCAGCCACTCGTGGATCGGCCTCCCGCCCGCTCCGGGCGCGGCCGACAGTTCCCCGGCCAGCTCCACGGCCCGCTCCTCGCTGTCGACGTCGATCACCATCCAGCCGGCGATGAGGTCCTTGGTCCCGGCGAACGGGCCGTCGGTGACCGGTGGGCGCCCCTCGCCGTCGTAGCGGACCCACATGCCCTCGGGCGCGAGCGCCTGGCCGTCGACGAACTCGCCGGTCTTCTCGAGCCGGGCCGCGAAGTCCTGCATGTACTGCAGGTGCGCCGTGATCTCCTGGGGCGTCCACTGGTCCATCGGTACGTCGTTCACCGCCGGCGGGGCGCCGCGGTAGTGCTTGAGCAACAGGTACTTGGCCATGGTGTCTCTCCTCTTGTCCCGGCGCGGCCCCTTGTGGCCGGCGTTCACCCCAGGGACGGAGCCGGACGCGGGTTCGCGACATCGCGTCCGGACTGTTTTCTCCGCCGGGTCCAGGAAGCGGCCTCCGGCGGTCCGGGGCAACCGGGGCGGGTCCGGGGGCGGCCCGCGGAGGATGCCGGTGGTCGGCCGGTGAGGGCGGCCGGGCGGATGCCGGCGGGGGCGGGCGGGGGCGGGCGGCGGTTTTTCGTCACAGGGTCGAAGGGGTCGTGGTACGGGGGCGCAGGAGCATGCGGGAGGACCGGTCGACCAGGTCCCGCATGACCGCGAGGTGGGCCGTGTCGCCGGGCAGCTCGTCCAGCAGGTGCCGGGCCTGGTCGCGGAAGGCGCCGACGTCCTTCTCGTAGACCGCGAGAACCTCGGGGCCGAGCAGCAGGTCGGTGAGGTCGGCGCGGGCGGCCGCCGAGGTCCTGGCGGCGGCGTGCAGGGCCGTGATCCGCCGGACGGCGGCGGGGGCGCCCGTCTCCAGAGCGCAGGCGAGCAGGTAGGTGGGGGTGCCGTTGAGGAGGTCCTCGTGGCGGCCGGAGTCGATGTCCTCCTGGTCGTTCAGGAGCTGCCACAGAATGCCGAACACCTCGCCGAACCGGCGCCACCGTCCCACCCGTGGCTCCGCGGCGCCGGCCAGCCGCGCGGCCATGGCCGTGATCATGCTGAACGGTGCGCCGGACTTGCCCAGGTAGGCCGCGGTGACCGAGTCCCGCGTGGCGGTGGTCGGCTCCGCGTGGAGGTCCCTGAGCTGGCCCTCCGTCGCCTTGATCCAACAGGTGACGACCTCGGTGGAGAGCGCGCCCCGCACGGGTTCCGGGATACGGTCGGAACGGAGGACGAGAAGGGGCAGGGGGGCCGCGGCGACGACCGTGGCGAGCAGTGCGTCGCCGTCGTCGCCCGGGCGGCCGCGGCCGTGGTCGCCGTGCGCGTCGGCCAGGTCGTCCAGCCAGCAGGCCGAAGCCCACCAGAGGTCGTGGACGACGGTCAGGGGCAGCGCCGGTCGGGGATCTCCCGTCTCCACGGCGTGGACGATCAGCGGCAGGACCGACAGGGGGTAGCGGAAGGTGCGGCGCTCCAGGAACCGGGCGACCGCCGCGCGGACCGACGGCGCCGAGGCGCCGAGCGTGTCGAGTGCGGCCCGTCGCTCCGCCGCGATGCCGGCGGCCATGCGGCGGTGCAGGTCGAGGTACGACGTCGTGGTCATGTGGTCCCTCGTGTCACTCACGGGTCGCGGACGTCCTGTCCAGGGAGTCGAGCAGGAGGCGTTCGGCCGGGGTGAACTGCGGCTCGGACACGGGCGGGCGCACGGGGCCGACGAGGGCCGTGAGCAGGACTCGGGGCCTGAACAGTGACGCGGGCGGCGCCTGGAGGGTCAGTACGTCGGTCAGGGCCGTGGCGGCGTGGAAGGAACCGGTGGCGGTGCGGGACAGCCGGCCGACGTAGCGGTGCAGGAGGCGGTCGACGAGGTCGGGTTTCCTGCCCCGAGTGGTGGCGAAGTGGATGTCCTGTCCGGTGGCGAGGGCCCATGCGGCGTTCACGGAGCGGCCGATGGCGCGTTGCGCCCGGTGCGCCGGTCCGGGAGCGGGCCCGCTCGCCAGAATGCGGCGCAGGGCCACCGCGCCCTGCGCGGCCACGGACATGCCGTGGCCGTACACGGGGTTGAAGGCCGCGACGGCGTCGCCGAGGACGACGAGGCCGTCCGGCCGCCCGCCGAGCCGTTCGTAGTGGTACCGCGTGTTGGCGGTGCTGTGGGTGACGCTCACGTCGGTGAGGGGTTCGGCGTGCCGCAGCAGGTCGGCCACGATGGGGTGCCGCAGTGTGCGGGCGAAGGGTTCGAACGCGTCGGCGCTGCGGGTGGGGTGGCTGCCGGGGCCGCCCATCACGCTCACGTGCCAGCGATCGCCCTCGATCGGCAGGATCGCGCCCGCGGTGGGGGGCTGCGGCAGGCGCGGGTCGGCGTTGACCGAGACCATGGGCCAGTCACGGGTGGGGACCGGGGCACGGTAGATGCGGCTGGCGTAGACCAGCCCCGAGTCCACGCGCTCCACCCGCGGCCCCGGGACGCCCAGGTCGCCGAGCCATTGAGGCGTGCGGGAGGAGCGGCCGGAGGCGTCGATGACGAGGTCGGCCTGGAGCTCCGACTCCGTTCCGTGGGCGTCGCGCACACGCACACCGGTGAGGGCGTGCCGGTCTCCGAGGAACCCGACGGCCTTCGTGTGCGTCCGCAGCCCGATCCGCGCGTCGGCGAGTACGTGCCGGCGCACGACGGAGTCGGTCAGGTCCCGGCTCGCGGCGATCAGGAAGTGCGTGGCCCGCTGCCAGCGGCGGTACCAGCCCTCGGGCGAGTGGATGACCATGTTGGTGGTCATCGGGATGCGATGGGCGCCCGCCTCCAGCAACGCGTCGACGCTGCCCGGCAGGAGTTCGTCCAGAGCGCGGGCGCCGCCGCTCGGCAGGAGATGGATGTGCACGGCCTGCGGAACGCCGGTGCGCCGCTCGGGGCCGTCGGGCAGTTCGTGCGCCTCGACGATCTCGACGGACGCCGCGTGGTCCTTGACGGCGGCCGCGGCGAGCATGCCGGCGACGCTGCCGCCGATGACGACGACGCGGGCGGGATGCCGGCGTGGAACTCTACTCACGGTGGGCTGCTTTCGGCAGGGGCACGAAGTGCTCGAGTACGTCGTGGACAACGGGCGAGGAAAGCGCCAGGGACAGCGGGGCCAGGTCCTGCGCACGCCACACGAAGGGCTGTGCCGGGTCGTGGACCTGATCGGGCCGGGCGCGCTGCTTCTCGCGCGCGGCGAGGATCATCGCCGCGTCCGCGATGGCCGCGGCCCGGGGTTCCTCCGCTCCGTGCCGGCGTGCGGCGCGGTGGGCCGCGTCCCGTACCGCGGGGTCGCAGTACGGGCCCAGGGCGAGGAGGGCGTCGTAGAGGGCGGTGCGTCGCCAGGTCAGGAGTACGGCCGGTGGGGTGCGCCACCACGGCATCACCGTGCGGACGGCTCCGGGCGTGGGTACGTCCCGCAGGGCCCGCCAGAGCGGGGTGAGGCGCCACAGCTGCCGGACGATGCCGGTGAGGGCCGCCAGGCGCGGGCCGATCAGCGGAAGCGTGAAGCCGATGGCGCCGAGGACGGCGGAGGGAGCGGCGAGTTGCGGGGCCACCGGATACACGAGGAAGTCGAGGTCGTGCCCCGTCCAGCGGGCGCCCACCGCGACGAGTTTGATGACGTCGTAGAGCACGTGCAGCGCATAGGCGGGGACCAGGAAGCGCAGGCCCGCGCGGAGTGACCCGTGGACCTTCTTGGACCATTGCCAGCACAGCGTGGTCGTCGCCGTCGTGGCCACGCCGTGCGCGATCAGATACGTGACGATCATCTCCCGGATGTACGGCGTCTCGGCGTAGTAGGCGTCGAAAAGGACGAGTTGCTCCACCGGCGTGCTGCCGGCCCCGAACAGGAGGAAGATCGCCAGGATGGCCACGCCGTACGCGCCGACGCAGATGCGGGACACCCTGCGGGTCTGCTCGGGGGGCGCCGGCCGCCAGTTGATGATCAGCAGAAGGCTGGCCGCCGAGTACGCGGTGGTCGCCGCGTAGACCACGGGGGCGGCGAAGTTGGTGACGCCGCTGAGCCGGTTGAGTTCGACGATGGACCGGGGCGCGGCGAGGATCATGACGCAGCCGCCGGCGAAGAGCAGCAGGCAGGCGGCGCGCAGCATGGGGTCGTGCGGTCTGCGCACCAGTGCCGGGATCTTCAGGGCGCACACCAGTAACAGGATGAGCCCGCTCAGGTAGAAGACGGCGCTGCCGGATGGGGTGTCCACGGTCCTCGTTCTCTTCTCGGCGCGGGCGGCGACTGCGGGGCCGCACCGGTGGGTGTCAGGTCTCGCGCAGCCGGTGCGTCATGGTGACCTGGATGCGGCCGGCCACGCCGCGTGCGGTGACGCGGTGGGCGGCGTCGTCGAGGACCGCTTGTACGTCGGTGGCGAACCGGAAACCGAAGAGTTCCGCCTCGACTTCCGCGTCGAGGCTGCGGGAGTCGGTTCGTGCGGCGAAGTGCAGGGTCGCGTCCGTCCGCCCGTCGAAGGGCTCGTCGACAGGCACGTCGAGGGCTTCCGAGAGTTCGGCCACGACGTCCGTGAGAGCACCGAGCGCGTCGGCGTCGTCGGCCCGTGATGCCGCGGAGCCGTAGGCGGTGACGTGGCCGCAGTGGTCGTTGAACATGTGCCAGGCCTCATGGCCGATGATGACGAGTTGGTGCCCGGGGTCGGTGTTCTCCTCGAAGACGATGAGATCGTGACCGGCCCGGTCCAGCCAGAATCCGCTGGCGGTCATCGGCGGAAAGGGGGCCGCGCGTAATCGCACCGGTCTGCCGCGTACCTCGCTGAGCGCCCGTTCGAGTGCCGCGGTGACGTCCTCGTCCTCCGCGAGCGACCGCACCCGACCGGCGAGGTGCGCGCTCAGCCTGCGCATTGCTTTGGTTCCCCTACTCACTGAATCCTCTTCGTCGTCGCCAAGTCCAGGAGAGCCCGCCGAGTTGCGGCCGAGCGGTATCGGCGAAGGCGCTCGGCCGGGGGTGGTGCGGCCAGGTGCGGTGGTCGGGTCCGGGCATGCTAGCCGTGCGCCCGCCGGAGGGGCAACGATCATTGAAGCCATGGTCGCTCCTCGCGCGGGCGTCGGGGATGACGACCGGTGGGGGGCGGGTGGAGGTGGCTGTTCACAGGATCGCAACACGCGTTCTCATGATGCGAACAGTTCCCGTGACGACTCGACAGACGCGGGCGTGCACTGCCACTCTCCCGCCATGCGCTTAGCCTCGTGCGCGTCGTTCCGCGCCGCAACCGTCGCCTCCGCCGCCGTTCTCGCTCTCGCCGCGGGTTGCGCTCCGCAGCCCGAGGAGCAGCCGGCCGGCGCTCCCTCCGGCTCCGGGCCGTCCGGGACACCGTGTACCGAGGGCGAGTTGGCCACCAAGACCGCCGGCCGGCTGACGATCGCCACCGACTCGCCCGCCTACGAGCCGTGGTTCAAGGACGACGATCCCGCCAACGGCGAGGGCTTTGAATCGGCGGTCGCCTATGCGGTGGCGCGGCAGCTCGGCTACGACCGGAAAGAGGTCGTCTGGCAGTCGGTGCCCTTCAACAAGGCGTTCGCCCCGGGCGAGAAGACCTTCGATTTCGACGTCAACCAGGTGTCGATCAGCGACGAGCGCTAGAAGGCGGTGGACTTCTCCTCCGGCTACTACGACGTCCGACAGGCCGTCGTCGCGCTCAAGGGCTCCGAGGCGGCGAAGGCGACGAGCATCGCCGATCTGCGGGAGGTGAAGCTGGGCGCCCAGGTCGGCACCACCAGTCTCGACCACATCCAGGACATCGTGCGGCCGAAGCGGGATCCGGCCGTGTACGGCAAGAACGACCAGGCCAAGTCCGCGCTGAGGAACGGTCAGGTCGACGCCGTCGTGGTCGACCTGCCGACCGCCTTCTACATCACCTCCGCCGAGGTGACCGACGCCGAGATCGTCGGCCAGTTCGCGGACGGGGGCGCGGGACGCGAGCAGTTCGGCCTGGTCCTCGACAAGGGCAGTGCGCTGACCCCCTGTGTGACACGGGCCGTCGACCGGCTGCGTGAGGACGGCACGCTCGCGGCGATCGAGCAGCGGTGGCTGTCCGACGCGGTGGACGTTCCGGTGCTCAAGTGACGGTCGTCAAGGAGAACTCCGGCCACGAGGGCGCGGACGACGGCGAAACCGCGCCGGGCGGGGCCGACGCGTATGTTCCCTCGCGGCGGCGCGTCGAGCGCGAGGCGTACCGACGCGCCCGCGCCCGTCGCGCGACGGCGATCGCGGCGCTGTCCACCCTCGTCACCGGGGTCGTGCTCTATCTGGTCGTCGTCAACGCGCCCGGCTGGCCGCGCACCCGGCAGACCTTCTTCTCCGGTCAGTACGCGCGCGAGGCGTTGCCGAAGGTGCTCGAAGGGCTGTGGCTGAACGTCCGGCTGCTGCTCGTGTGCGGCGCAGCCGTCGTCGTCCTCGGCATGCTGATCGCCGTCGCCCGCACGCTGAAGGGCCCGGTGTTCTTTCCGCTGCGGGTGCTGGCCGCCGCGTACACCGACTTCTTCCGCGGTCTGCCGCTGATCATCAACCTGATGATCGTGGTCCTGGGTGTGCCGGCGCTCCGCCTGCAGGGCGTGACCGTGGACCCGGTCCTGCTCGGGGGTACGGCGCTGACACTGACGTACTCGGCCTACGTGGCCGAGGTGTTCCGCGCCGGCATCGAGTCCGTCCATCCTTCCCAGCGCGCGGCGGCCCGCTCGCTGGGGCTGACCAACCGGCAGGCGCTGCGCCATGTGGTGCTCCCTCAGGCGGTACGCCGGCAGGTGCCGCCGCTGCTGAACGATCTGGTCTCGCTCCAGAAGGACACGGGGCTGGTGTCGATCGGCGGGGCGGTGGACGCCGTGCGCGCCGCCGACGTCATCGCGGGCCGCAGCCTCAACTACACCCCCTACGTCGTCGCCGGGCTCGTCTTCGTGGCGCTGACGATCCCGATGACCCGCTGCACGGACTGGGTCACCGCTCGGATGGACCGCCGCCGGGCCCAGGGAGGCGCACTGTGAGCGGCACCCCCTCTCGGCCGGACTCCCCCACCGCGCCCGTCCTGCGCATGGAGTCCGTCCGCAAGTCCTTCGGCGACACGGTCGTCCTGCGCGACGTCGGCCTGGAGGTCGCCCCGCACACCGTGACCGCCCTCGTCGGGGCGTCCGGGTCCGGCAAGTCGACGCTGCTGCGGTGCGCGAACCTGCTGGAGGAGATCGACGACGGCGCAATCTGGCTGGACGGCCGGGAGATCACCGATCCACGCGTGGACCGGGACGCCGTGCGCCGCCGGATCGGGGTGGTCTTCCAGGCGTACAACCTCTTCCCGCACATGACGGTCCTCGACAACGTCACCCTGGCCCCGCGGCGGGTGCACAAGGTGGACCGCGCCGAGGCCGAGGCGCACGCCCGCGAGCTGCTCGACCGGCTCGGACTCGGCGCCAAGGCCGGCGAGTTCCCCGATCGCCTCAGCGGCGGTCAGCAGCAACGCGCGGCGATCGTGCGGGCGTTGGCGGTCCGTCCCCGGTTGCTCCTCCTCGACGAGATCACCGCCGCGCTCGATCCGGAGCTGGTCGGCGAGGTCCTCGCGGTGGTCCGCGACCTCAAGGACCAGGGCATGACCATGGTGTTGGCCACGCACGAGATGGGCTTCGCCCGGGACGTCGCCGACCAGGTGTGCTTCCTGGCGGACGGGGTGATCCTGGAACGCGGCACGGCGCAGCAGGTGTTCGGCGCCCCACGGCAGGAACGCACCCGGCGCTTTCTGCGCCGGATCGTGGAGGCGGGCCGTCTGTGACCAGTCCGGCCGAGCTGCGCGCGTACGGCCCGGTGTCGACGGCGAGGAGGACGGCGCAGCCGCTCGCATCAGCGGCGAACACGGTGCGCACTCCGGTCCGCTCACACGGACGTCCGCCCGGGCGCCGCGCCTCCCGGCAGAGGCGCGTGGCCGGGGTCCGCGGAACCCGGCCACGCGGTTCACCACTGCCGGAGCGTCACTGGTAGACCCGCACGTAGTCGACGAGCATCCGCGCCGGGAACGGCGTGGACGCGTCGGGCGGTCCCGGCCAGTCGCCGCCGACGGCGAGGTTGAGGATCAGGTAGAAGGGATGGTCGAAGACCCACGGACCGCGGGTCTGCTCGATCTGGGCCTTGTCGAGTGTGAGGACGGTCCGGCCGTCGAGACTGTAGACGATGCCCTTGCTGTCCCACTGGGCGGCCCACACATGGAAGTCGTCCGAGTAATCGGCGTCCCCCGGAAGCTTGTAGGGGGCCCCGATCCCGCCGGCGCCGTTGTACGCCGGCGCGTGGACGGTCGAGTACGAGGTCTTCACGTCCTTGCCGAGGACCTCCAGGATGTCGATCTCGCCGTTGTACGGCCAAGGACGGCCGTCGAGGAAGTCGGCGCCCATCATCCAGAAGGCGGGCCACAGACCGTTGCCCTTGGGCACCTTGATCCGGGCCTCGACCCGGCCGTACGTGAACTCGAACTTGTTACCGGTGTTGATCCGGGCGGACGTGTACTGGCAGGTGCCGCTTCCGGTGAGCGGGTCGGTCGGGCACGAGGAGCCGGGGGTCGCCTGCTTGCGTGCCTCGAGGACGAGGTGGCCCGCCCCGTCCATGCTCACGTTGTCGTTGTCGGTGTAGTACTCCAGCTCGTTGTTGGGGCCGGTGCCGGGGTCCGCGCTCCACTTGGCCGGGTCGGGCTTGGTGCCCGCCGGGGAGTTGAACTCGTCCTGCCAGACGATCCGGGGCGGGTCGGCGGGGTCGGGCGGCGACGGGGGCGGGGTGATCGGCGCTCCGCCGGTGCCGTACACCTGGAACTCCCACAGGGAGTAGCCGTACTGGGTGGCGCGCTGGGTGCCGTAGAGGCGGACGTACCGGCCGGTGCCGGAGACGGTCAGGGTCTGCTTGAAGCCGGTGCCGGTCGTGGTCGAGTAGATCGGGGTCCAGTTCGCGTTGTCGGGTGAGACCTGGATCTGGAACGACCTGGCGTAGGCCGGGTCCCACTGCAGCACCACCTTGCTGATCTGCGCCGTCGCGCCCAGGTCGACGGAGATCCAGCCGGGATCGGTCCAGCCGTTGGTGGGGCTGGTCGCCCAGCGGGTGGCGGGGTCGCGGTCGAAGGCCCGGGCCGGGGAGCACTCCCAGCAGTGGCCGTCGTGCTGCGAGCTGGACGCCGCGCCGGTCCTGCCGTAGGACAGGAGCTTCTCGCCGGGGTCCGGGCCGGTGCCGGTGTCCTTGGCGCCGAACACCTGGAACTCCCACAGGGAGTAGCCGTACTGGGTGGCGCGCTGGGTGCCGTACATGCGGACGTACCGGCCGGTTCCCGAGACGGTCAGCCGCTGATGGCCGCCGGTGCCCGAGGCGGTCTCGTGGACCGTGGACCAGGTGCGGGCGTCGGCGGACACCTGGATCTGGAACGCCTTGGCGTGGGCGGTTTCCCAGTTGAGGGCGACCTCGCTGATCCTGGCGGAAGCGCCCAGGTCGACCTGGATCCACTGGGGGTCGGCGAAGGCGCTGGACCAGCGGGTGCCCGGATCGCCGTCCACGGCGTTGGCGCCGGCGAACGGGTTCTCCGTGGACGAGACCGTCACCGGTCTGCCCTGGGAGAGCAGGGGATCGGCGGCGTGCGCGGGCGGTGGACCCGGTACACCGGCGAACGACAGCAAGGTGACCGCCAGGGCTATGAGCAGGCCCAGGCGGCGACGCATCGGACTCACGGCGGCTCCTCGAAGCAATCGAGTGGGGCGAGAACGACAGGGAGCGCTCTCTGGAGGGGGAGCCTGCTGCCGCCGGGAAGAGGTGTCAAGATTTTTCGTTCACCTTGAGAAAACATGTGATGCGGACCTGACGGAGGGTCAACCCGCCTTGCGTGGACGCAGGGTTCGCCATGTGCCGCGCCTGTCGGCGGCAGCCTTCGCGAAACCTTCCCGGTCGCGGCGCAGTGCGGCGGATCGGCGAACGGCCGGGTTCTCACCGACGCCGCGACCGGACCGGGCCCTGGGCGCACCAGCGCTCAACTGCTACTTAATGAAAGATGAAAGATAAGTGATGACAGATCCTTGACCGCTCCGTCTCGTTACGGGCAAGGTTCCCGGGAGCGCTCTCCCCATGTCGTTCTCGTTTCCAAGGAGTCCCCACATGCCCCTGGTTGGCATACCGTCAGTGGCGCCCCCGCCACCCCGCAGATCCGCACGCCGAGGCGTCGTCGGCGCGGTGGTCACGGCCCTCGCCGCCACCCTTCTCACCTTCGCCCCGGCCCAGGAGGCCGAGGCCGCGCCCGTGCTGCTGTCCCAGGGCAAGCCGGTCACCGCCTCCAGCCAGGAGCACGGCGGCACGCCGGCCGTCGACGCCGTCGACGGCAACTCCGGCACCCGCTGGTCCAGTGCCCACTCCGACCCGCAGTGGATCCGCGTCGATCTCGGCGCGACCACCCAGGTGAGCCAGGTCGTCCTGGACTGGGAGGCGGCGTACGGCAAGGGCTACCGCATCGAGCTGTCCACCAACGGCACGGACTGGTCGACGGCCTACCAGACCACCACGGGCGACGGCGGCACGGACACCGTCAACGTGACGGGCGAGGCCCGTTACGTGCGGATGTACGGCACCGCCCGCGCCACCCAGTGGGGCTACTCGCTCTGGGAGTTCAAGGTGTACGGCGAGAGCGGCACCGGAGGCCCGCAGCTGCCGGGCGGCGGCGACCTCGGCCCGAACGTGCACGTCTTCGACCCGTCGACGCCGGGCATCCAGGCCAAGCTGGACGAGGTGTTCCGCCAGCAGGAGTCGGCGCAGTTCGGCAGTGGCCGGCACGCGTTCCTGTTCAAGCCGGGCACGTACAACAACCTCAACGCCCAGATCGGCTTCTACACCCAGATCGCGGGCCTCGGCCTGAAGCCCGGCGACACGACCATCAACGGTGACGTGACGGTCGACGCCGGCTGGTTCAACGGCAACGCCACCCAGAACTTCTGGCGGGCGGCCGAGAACCTGGCGCTGAACCCGGTGAACGGCACCAACCGGTGGGCGGTCTCCCAGGCGGCGTCGTTCCGTCGTATGCACGTCAAGGGCGGGCTGAACCTCGCGCCGAACGGCTACGGCTGGGCCAGCGGCGGCTACATCGCCGACTCGAAGATCGACGGCCAGGTCGGCAACTACTCGCAGCAGCAGTGGTACACCCGCGACAGCGCCATCGGCGGCTGGTCCAACTCCGTGTGGAACCAGGTCTTCTCGGGTGTCGAGGGCGCCCCGGCGAACAGCTTCCCCGAGCCCCGCTACACCACCCTGAACACCACCCCCATCTCCCGCGAGAAGCCGTTCCTCTACCTGGACGGCAGCGAGTACAAGGTGTTCGCGCCGGCGAAGCGCACCAACGCCCGCGGCACCACCTGGGCGAGCGGCACCCCGCAGGGCGAGTCGATCCCGCTGAGCAAGTTCTACGTCGTCAAGCCCGGCGCCACCGCCGCCACCATCAACCAGGCGCTCGCCCAGGGCCTGCACCTGCTGTTCACCCCGGGCGTCTACCACGTCGACCGGACCATCAACGTCGACCGGGCCAACACCATCGTGCTGGGCCTCGGCCTGGCCACGATCATCCCCGACAACGGGGTGACCGCGATGCGGGTCGCCGACGTCGACGGCGTGCGGCTGGCCGGCTTCCTCATCGACGCCGGCACCGTCAACTCCCCGACCCTGCTGGAGGTCGGCCCGCAGGCAGCCTCCGCCGACCACGCTGCCAACCCCACCACCGTCCAGGACGTCTACATCCGGATCGGCGGCGCGCACGCGGGCAAGGCGACCACCAGCATGGTCGTCAACAGCGACGACACGATCATCGACCACACCTGGGTGTGGCGGGCCGACCACGGCGACGGCGTCGGCTGGGAGACCAACCGCGCCGACTACGGGGTCCGCGTCAACGGCGACGACGTGCTGGCCACCGGCCTGTTCGTCGAGCACTTCAACAAGTACGACGTCGAGTGGTACGGCGAGCGCGGACGCACGATCTTCTACCAGAACGAGAAGGCGTACGACGCGCCCAACCAGGCCGCCATCCAGAACGGCTCCACCCAGGGCTACGCCGCCTACCGCGTCGACGACTCCGTCGACACGCACGAGGCGTGGGGCCTGGGCAGCTACTGCAACTACAACGTCGACCCGTCCATCCGCCAGCACCACGGCTTCAAGACCCCGGTCAAGCCGGGCATCAAGTTCCACAGCCTGCTGGTGGTGTCGCTCGGCGGCATGGGCCACTACAACCACGTCATCAACGACACGGGCGCGTCCACGGTTCCCGCGGGAACCACGACCGTGCCGTCCACCCTGGTGTCGTTCCCCTGACACCCCGCCCGCCGGCCGCCCCGATGATCCGCGGCGGCCGGCGGCCACTCCCCTCCGGACCGGGTGACATCCCGCGCCCCGGTCCGGAGGGACCCGCGGCGCGCCCGAACCGGGCGCCCCGGCCCGCACCCCCGCAAGCCCCCCTGCGACCGTGCCGTTCCGCACCGGACGGCACGCCGCGGCCACGCGCCGTACGGGGACCGGGGACCCCCCTGGTGAGCGCTCCCCACCCGGCACCCGACCCGCCAGGAGCAGATGTGTCCAGACCCCTCTCACCCCCCACCCGTCGCCGCGCCGGCCTCTCCCTGCTGGCCCTCGGCGCGCTGATGGCGTCGTCGCTCACCCTCACCGCCCCGACCGCGCAGGCGGCCGACACCCTGCTGTCGCAGGGCAGACCCGCCACCGCCTCGTCGCAGGAGGGTGACGCGTACGCCGCGTCGGCGGCCGTCGACGGCAATCTCACCGGCACCCGCTGGTCCAGCAAGTGGAGCGATCCTCAGTGGCTCCAGGTCGATCTGGGCCGCAGTGCGACCCTCAGCCGCGCCGTCCTGACGTGGGAAGCCGCGTACGGCAGGAGCTACCAGATCCAGGCGTCCGACAACGGCACGGACTGGCGGACCCTGAGGACCGTGACCGGCGGGGACGGTGGCACCGACGACCTCGCGCTGTCGGGCACCGGCCGCTATGTGCGGATGCTGGGGACGGAACGGTCCGGTGGTTACGGCTACTCCCTGTGGGAGTTCCAGGTCTACGGGAACACGGACGACACCCCGCCCCCCACGGGCGCGGTCCGGGTGGCGGGCTCCCAGGGGAACTGGCAGCTCACCGTCGGCGGGCAGCCGTACACCGTCAAGGGGCTGACCTGGGGCCCGGCCATCGCCGACGCCCCGCGGTACATGCCCGACGTGAAGTCGATGGGCGTCAACACGATCCGCACGTGGGGCACCGACGGCGGCACCAAGCCGCTGCTGGACTCCGCGGCGGCCCACGGCATCCGCGTGATCAACGGCTTCTGGCTCCAGCCGGGCGGCGGTCCGGGCAGCGGCGGCTGCGTGAACTACGTGACCGACACGACGTACAAGAACAACATGCTGGCCGAGTTCGCCAAGTGGGTGGAGACCTACAAGTCGCACCCCGCCACGCTGATGTGGAACGTCGGCAACGAGTCGGTGCTCGGTCTGCAGAACTGCTACAACGGCGCCGAGCTGGAGACCCAGCGCAACGCCTACACCTCCTTCGTCAACGACGTCGCCAAGAAGATCCACTCGATCGACCCGGACCACCCGGTCACCTCGACCGACGCCTGGACCGGCGCCTGGCCGTACTACAAGCGCAACGCGCCCGACCTCGACCTGTACTCGATGAACTCCTACGGCGACATCTGCAACGTGCAGAAGGACTGGGAGGCGGGCGGCTACACCAAGCCGTACATCATCACCGAGGGCGGCCCGGCCGGTGAGTGGGAGGTGCCGGACGACGCCAACGGCGTCCCCGACGAGCCCACCGACGTGCAGAAGGCCGCGGGCTACACCCAGGCGTGGAACTGCGTCACCGGCCACCGGGGCGTCGCCCTCGGCGCCACCCTCTTCCACTACGGCATCGAGCACGACTTCGGCGGCGTCTGGTTCAACCTGGTGCCCGACGGGCTGAAGAGGCTCTCCTACTACGCCGTCAAGCGGGCCTACACCGGGACGACCGGCAGCGACAACACCCCGCCCGTCATCTCCGACATGAGCGTCGGCCCCGCCTCGTCCGCCCCGGCGGGCGGCGAGTTCACCGTCCGCGCCGATGTCCGCGACCCCGACGGCGACCCGATCACGTACAAGGTCTTCCTCAGCGGGAACTACGCCAACGGCGACAAGCGCCTGGTCGAGGCCAAGTGGCGGTCCACGGGCAACGGGACCTTCGCCGTGACGGCGCCCGAGAAGCTCGGCGTGTGGAAGGTGTACGTCCAGGCCCAGGACGGCCGCGGCAACGCCGGCATCGAGACCAAGTCGGTCAAGGTCGTCGCCCCGCCGGTCAGCGGCACGAACGTGGCGCTGAACAAGCCCACCACCGCCTCCTCCTTCCAGGCCTCCTACGGCGACTGCCCGTGCGAGCCCACCAAGGCGACGGACGGCAGGGCCGACACCCGCTGGGCGAGTGACTGGAGCGACCCGCAGTGGATCCGCGTCGACCTCGGCGCCGCCACCGCCATCCGCAAGCTGCAGCTCGTATGGGACCCCGCCTACGCGAAGTCCTACGAGGTCCAGGTGTCCGACGACGGAAACACCTGGCGCACGGTGCACACCACGACGACCGGCAACGGTGACGTCGACACCATCGACGTCGCGGCGACCGCACGGCACGTACGACTGCACCTGACGGCGCGTGGCACCGGCTGGGGCTACTCGCTGCACGAGTTCGGCGTCCACAGCTGACGCACGCACCCCACCAGGCCCCCGGCAGGGGGCGGCGCTCAGCCCCCTGCCGGGTCACCGTCCCCCCACCCACGGGCTGGAGGCCCTCCATGAGATGGCGTTCGAAACAGCTCTCCGCGCTCCTTCTCGGCAGCGCTCTCGTCGCATCGGTCCTCGGTCTCGGCACGGTCGCCACCGCGGCCGGTGCGGGAAGTCCCGCCCCGGCCGGCGGCCACACCGGGCACACGACGGCGGTGTCGGCCCGGGCGTCCGCCGACGACCCCGACGGGGACGGCTACATACCGGCCGTCCCCCAGGTCACCGGCGTCACACCGTCCACGCACACCCCACCGCCGCGCTACCACAAGGAGTTCCAGGCCAACTGCTCCGTCACGCACACCGCTGCGGACGACCCGATCGTGTACCCGGGGCAGCCGGGCAGGTCCCACGACCACACCTTCATGGGCAACACGTCGACGCACGCCGGCAGCACCACCGCGAGCCTCTACGGCGGCAGGACGACCTGCCTGGCGCCGGCCGACGCGTCCGCGTACTGGATGCCGTCCCTGTACAACGGGGACAGGAAGATCCTCCCGGTGGGCCCGCAGGTCATCTACTACAAGGCCGGTGTCACCGACTACACCAGCGTGCGGCCGTTCCCCAAGGGGCTGCGGTTCGTCGTGGGCGATCCGATGCAGAGCGCCGACGAGTTCCGCCGCCACCGCGGCTTCGTCGAAGGCTGGGAATGCGGTGACAGCTTCTTCAACACCGACATCCCCGCGAGCTGCCCGAGCCGGCCCGACGTCCAGCTCAACATCCGTATGCAGGCCCCCAGTTGCTGGGACGGCAAGTACCTCGACACCCCCGACCACAAGAGCCACATGGCCTACCCGGTCGTCAAACCCGGCACCAACGACAACATGTGCCCGGCCTCCCACCCGGTCGCCGTGCCGATGATCGAGTTCAAGATGGCCTTCCCGGTCAACGGCGACATGAGCCAGGTCCGCCTGGCCAGCGGGCGCGGCTACTCCTTCCACTACGACTTCTTCAACGCGTGGGAGGAGCGCACCCTCAAGGCACTGGTCGACGGGTGCATCAGGGGCGGCTTCCAGTGCGACGCGCGCGGCTACGACCTGTACCACCCGGAGCGGGGCCCGATCCTGAACGAGGACTACCGGCTGCCCTGACCGACAAGATTCCCCGGGGCCCGGCCGCTCCCGCTCACGCGAGGGCGGCCGGGCCCTCCGCCCTGTCCGGCAGCCTGCGGCATCCGGCGAGGGCCATGACCGGCCAACTGTGAGAGAAGGGCGGGACGTGGACGACAGCACGCTCGACCGGCACATCGGCAAGCTGACCCTTGAACAGAAGGTACGTCTGCTCACCGGCGCGACGACCTGGCGCACGGCGGGGGAACCCGGCATCGGACTGCGGGAGATGGCGATGTCGGACGGTCCGGCCGGCGTCCGGGGCGAGGCGTGGGACGAACGATGCCCCTCCGCGCTGCTGCCCTCCGCGTCGGCCCTGGGGGCCCTGTGGGACGAGGAACTGGTGGAGGAACTCGGCGGGCTGCTGGCCGCGGAGGCCGTCCGCAAGGGCGTCGACGTGGTGCTGGCCCCGACGCTCAACCTCCACCGGACCCCGCTCGGGGGCCGGCACTTCGAGTGCTTCTCCGAGGACCCCGAGCTGACGGGCCGTACCGGCGCCGCGCTGATCCGCGGCATCCAGGCCCATGGCGTGGCCGCCACGGCCAAGCACTACGTCGCCAACGACTCCGAGACCGACCGGCTGACCGTCGACGTGCGCGTGTCCGAGCGGGCCCTGCGCGAGGTGTACCTGGCGCCCTTCGAGGCGGCCGTCGAGGCGGGCGTGTGGCTCGTGATGGCGGGCTACAACTCCGTCAACGGCGCGACGATGACGGCCCACCCCCTCCTGGCGGACCCCCTCAAGGAGGAATGGGGGTTCGACGGGGTCGTGGTGTCCGACTGGGGCGCCGTGCGGTCGGCCGAGGAGCCGGCCCGCGCCGCCCTCGACCTGGCGATGCCCGGCCCGCAGAGCCCTTGGGGCGCGGAGCTGGTCCAGGCCGTGAAGGACGGACGGGTGGCGCAGGACGCCGTCGACGAGAAGGTCGGACGGCTGCTGCGGCTCGCCGGCCGGGTGGGCGCCTTCACCCCGTACCTCCGGCACCGCGCACCGGTGCGGCGTCCGCAGCAGGGCAGGGCGCTGTTGCGCCGGGCGGTCGCGGCCGGTTCCGTCCTGCTGGCCAACCGGGGGGTGCTGCCGCTCGATCCGGCGGAGCTGTCCAACGTCGCGGTCATCGGCGCGCACGCCGCGTCACCCCGCACCCAGGGCGGCGGCAGCGCCGGCGTCTTTCCCTCGGACGTGGTGACCCCACTGGCCGGCATCCGGACGCGGCTGCGCGGCCGGGCCCGGGTGGTGCACGTCCCCGGCCCGCTCCCGGGCGGCGGCGCGGCGCCGCTCGGCGCCGACGAGTGCAGCGACCCGCGCTCGGGCGCCCCCGGCGTGCTGCTGCGCGTCCTGGACGGGACGGGGCGTGAACTGCACGCCGAGCACCGCCTCTCGGGCCGGCAGCTGGAGCCGGACCTGCCGCCGGGCGCCCGCACGGTGGAGATCAGCGCGCTGCTGCGACCGCGGCAGCAGGGAACGTGGACGTTCGGCGTCGGCGGCTTCGGCCGGATGACGCTCACCGTCGACGGACACACCGTCCTGGACGGCGTGTTCCCCCGCGGGACGGACGACCCGGCGGTCGTCCACGTCAACCCGCCCGTTCAGCAGGCCTCGACGGAGCTGACGTCGAAGCGGCCCGTGCTCGTGACGGCGCGGCGCGAACTGGTCCCCGGCAGCGGTCGCGCCACCGTGGTCACCGCGACGCCGCCGCAGCCCGACGCCGAGCGCACGAGGGCCGCCGCGGTGGAGGCGGCCGGGCAGGCGGACGCCGCGATCGTGGTCGTCGGCACCACCGAAGACGACGAGACCGAGGGGTACGACCGAGGCCACCTGTCCCTCGGCGGGCACCAGGACGATCTCGTGCGGGCCGTGGCCGCGGTCAACCCGCGCACGGTCGTCGTCGTCAACAGCGGCGGTCCGGTCGAGATGCCGTGGCGCCAGGACGTGGGCGCGCTGCTGCTCGCGTGGTTCCCCGGGCAGGAGGCCGGCGCGGGGCTCGCCGACGTACTGTTCGGCCTCGAAGAGCCCGGCGGGCGGCTCCCCACGACCTGGGGCGCGTCTCTCAGGGACACGCCGGTGACGCGCACGCGACCCGCACAGGGCCGTCTCGACTACGCCGAGGGTCTGCACATCGGCCACCGGGCCTGGCTGCGGGCCGGCCGAGCGCCCGCCTTCTGGTTCGGCCACGGGCTCGGCTACACCAGCTGGGAGTACGAGGCCGTCGAGGCGCCGGCGAAGGTCACGGCGGGCGAGGCGTTCACCGTGCGGGTGCACCTGCGCAACACGGGGGCCCGCGCCGGACGGGAGGTCGTCCAGGTCTACGCCGCGCGGCCGGAGTCGGCCGTGGAGCGGCCCGTACGCTGGTTCGCCGGATACGCGGCGGTCCGCGCGGAGCCGGGCCGGACGGTGACCGCCGAGGTGGAGGTGGCGCCCCGCGCCCTGCGTCACTGGTCGCCGGAGGAGCGCGCCTGGTCCACCGAGCCCGGTCCGTACCGGCTCATGGTGGGCAGGTCGGCGGGGGACCTGCGCTGGGAGGGTGACCTGACGGTCGAGCGGCGGGCGTTCAGCGGCTGAGGCCCTTCACTGCGCCGCCCGTTCGCGCAGGCTCGTCTGCCACACGGGGCCCTGCTGCTCCGGGGCCGACTCGGCGCGGCGGCCACCGCGGGCGAAGAAGTCGGCGAGCGGCAGGATCGCGGCTCCGACGGTGACGGCGTCCGGTCCGAGGGTGCCCAGGTCGATGCTGACGCGCCCGCCGGGGTACTTCAGCGAGTACGACGCGGTGTACGTCCGCACGGTGTCGAGGAAGCGCCGGCCGAGCTGGAGCCCGGCCCAGCCGCCGACGAGGATGCGTTCGGGCTGGAACAGGTTGATCAGGTCGGAGAAGCCCGCACCGAGGAACTCGGCGGTCTCCTCCAGGACGGCCAGGGCGGTCGCGTCGGCAGGCGCCGTGGCGCCCTCGGCGTCGGGGACGGGGTACGCGGCGGCGAGCATCGCGGTCAGCGCGGTCTCCTCGTCCGCGCCCGCCGGTGGCCGCCCGCCCGCCTCCGCCCACCGTTCCAGCAGCGCCTCCGCGCCGGCGTACGCCTCCAGGCAGCCCGTCGCGCCGCAGCGGCAGTTCCGGCCCCGCACCCGTACGGTCAGATGTCCCCACTCCAGGGCCCGGCCGGACCGCATGTCGTCGGTGACGACGCAGGCGCCGACGCCGGAGCCGAAGAGGACCACCACCGCGTTCTGCGCCCCGCGCCCGGCGCCGAACCACATCTCGGCCTGACCGAGCGTCTTGGCGCCGTTGTCGATGTAGTACGGCACGGCCTCGGGCAGCAGCCGGGACTCGCGCAGCAGGCGTTCCAGCGGGACGGCGTCCCAGCCGATGGTCTGGCCGTGCACGACGGCGCCGTCCTGCGCGCTCCGGGCGACGATGCCCGGCACTCCGATGCCGACGCCCAGCAGCCGCT
Source organism: Streptomyces sp. NPDC006610 (assembly GCF_040611575.1). Classification (NCBI taxonomy): domain Bacteria; kingdom Bacillati; phylum Actinomycetota; class Actinomycetes; order Kitasatosporales; family Streptomycetaceae; genus Streptomyces; species Streptomyces sp. NPDC006610. The sequence goes on along the minus strand of NZ_JBEXOP010000009.1, from coordinate 74,865 downwards.
CCGCCGGGATGCCGGCCCGGTCCAGGACCTCGGGGATGCCTTCGCGAAGGTGACCGACCACGACACCGACGTCGTAGCGGTCGACGCGCCGCACCGCGTCGGTGGCCAACGGCCGCTCCACGCGGGCGAGCTCGGTCAGAGCCAGGTCGAACAGCTCGATCCGCACCCGCGTCTCGCCGACGTCCACGCCGATCATGTAGCCGCTGTGCGCGCTGATGCGCAGGAGCGTCCGGGGCCGGCCCCCGGCCGAGTCCACGCTGCCGGCCTCCTCCACCAGGCCCTCGGCGACCAGCTCGGACACCACGTTGCTCACCGAGCCCGAGCTGAGCCCGGTGACCGGGCCGAGCGAGAAGCGGCTGAGGGGCCCGTCGAAATACAACCGTTGCAACACCGCAGTGCGATTCTCGCGCCGCAGGTCACGCACCGTCCGGCCGCTGCGCATCTTCACCCTGCCCCCTCGTCCTCAATGTCCTGCACGCAACTTACATGGGGCCGGGGCCTTGACGCGACCTTCACTTGAGGTTTAACTCACACCGTGAATTAAGCGGCGGGGTGCTTCAGGGCTCGAACGCGGGACGTCACTCGTGTCGCACCCTCCCCGCAGACGAAATCCGTCAACCCTCCCGGAAGGGCCCCTGAAGACATGCGCAGAATCAGAGCCGCAGCCGTCGGCGTCGTCACCCTCTCCCTCGTTCTCACCGCGGCCGCCTGCGGTGGGGGCTCCTCCGGCTCGGAGGGCTCCAACGACCAGCCGAAGACGCTCACCTACTGGGCTTCGAACCAGGGCGCCAACCTGGAGGTCGACAAGAAGGTCCTCCAGCCGGAACTCGACAAGTTCGAGAAGCAGACCGGCATCAAGGTGAAGCTGGAGGTCGTGCCCTGGTCCGACCTGCTCAACCGGATCCTCACCGCCACCACCTCCGGCCAGGGCCCCGACGTCCTCAACATCGGCAACACCTGGTCCGCCTCCCTCCAGGCCACCGGCGCCCTGCTGCCCTGGGACGCCGAGAACTTCAAGGCGATCGGCGGCCGGGACCGCTTCGTGGAGTCCGCGCTCGGCTCCACCGGCGCCCAGGGCCAGGACCCCGCCGCCGTGCCGCTGTACTCCATGGCCTACGCGCTCTACTACAACAAGAAGCTGTTCGCCGAGGCCGGGATAGAGAAGCCGCCGGCCACCTGGGCCGAGCTGGTCGCGGCCGGCAAGAAGCTCACCGCGAAGGGTTACAACGGTCTGGGCGCCGAGGGCTCCAACCTGTCGAACAACATCCACCAGGTGTTCGTCCTCGGCAAGCAGCACGGCGCCGACTTCTTCACCGCCGACGGCAAGCCGGACTTCACCTCCGCCGGCGCGGTGGCCGCGGTCAAGCACTACGTCGACCTGATGGCCAAGGACAAGATCGTCGCCCCGGGCAACGCCGAGTACGCCCAGAACCAGTCCCTGAGCGACTTCGCGAAGGACAAGACGGGCATGGTGCTGTGGCAGACCGCGTCCGCCACCTTCAAGACCCAGGGCATGAACGACGACGAGTGGGGAGTGGCGCCCGCCCCCGTGCTGTCCGGCGAGCCCGGCCCGGGCGAGGCCACCAACTCCATGGTCGCCGGCATCAACCTGGCCGTCTTCAAGAACACCAAGAACATCGACGGCGCCAAGAAGTTCGTCAACTTCATGACCAGCGAGGAAGAGCAGGTCGTCCTCAACAAGGCCTACGGCTCCATCCCGCCGGTCAAGGCCGCGCAGGAGGACCCGGCCTTCAACACCCCCGCGCTCGCCGTGCTGCGCGAGACCCTGGCGAGCAGCGCCACCGCGCTCCCGCAGGTGCCCGAGGAGTCCCAGTTCGAGACCGTCGTCGGCACCGCGGTCAAGGAGCTGTTCGCCGACGCCGCCGCGGGACGGCCGGTGACCACCGAGTCGGTGCGGGCCAAGCTCGAGAAGGCCCAGCAGCAGATGCCCAAGAACTGAGTGGCGGACCACCACGATGACTCTCACCGCTGCCCCTGACACAGGCGAGCGGAAGGCACGCAAGAGTTCCCCCGGAGCGCCGCGCAAGCGCCGCTCCGGGCGGCTGCGGCGCATCAGCCTGCCGTACCTCCTGCTCCTGCCCGCGCTCCTGCTCGAACTGCTGGTCCACCTCGTGCCGATGGTGATCGGCATCGCCGTCAGCTTCAAGGAGCTGACCCAGTTCTACATCCGCGACTGGACCACCGCGCCCTGGGCCGGCTTCGACAACTACTCCCTCGCGGTCGACTTCGACGCCCCCGTGGGCGAGGCGCTGCTCAACTCCTTCGTCACCACCTGCCTGTTCACCGTCCTGTCGGTCGGCCTGTGCTGGCTGCTCGGGGCGGCCGCCGCCATCTTCATGCAGGAGAGCTTCCGCGGCCGCGGCTTCCTGCGCACGCTCTTCCTCGTCCCGTACGCGCTGCCCGTCTACGCCGCCGTCATCACCTGGGCGTTCATGTTCCAGCGGGACAACGGCCTGATCAACCACGTCGTGCACGACCAGCTCGGCCTCACCGACAGCCCGCCGTTCTGGCTGATCGGCGACAACAGCTTCGTCGCCCTGCTCGTCGTGTCGGTGTGGAAGGGCTGGCCCTTCGCCTTCCTCATCATCATGGCCGGACTGCAGAACATCCCCCGGGAGATCTACGAGGCCGCCGCCCTCGACGGAGCCGGCGTCTGGCAGCAGGTCCGCCGCATCACGCTGCCGTCGCTGCGTCCGGTCAACCAGGTCCTCGTCCTCGTGCTGTTCCTGTGGACGTTCAACGACTTCAACACCCCCTTCGTCCTCTTCGGCGAGGCGGCGCCCGAGGCCGCGGACCTCATCTCCCTGCACATCTACCAGTCCTCGTTCCAGACCTGGAACTTCGGCGCCGGCTCCGCCATGTCGGTCCTGCTGCTGCTGTTCCTGCTCGTGGTGACAGGCGTCTACCTCCTGCTCACGTCCCGAGGAAGGAAGGCCTCCGATGCCTAGCCAGTCCCGGCGTCAGGCCCGCTCCCCCATGGCCGCCCCGCAGTCCTTCCTGTGGAGCCGGCGGATCTTCCTGACGCTCCTCGCCGGCTTCGTCCTGCTGCCGGTGTACGTGATGATCTCCAGCTCGCTCAAGCCGCTGGAGGACGTGTCCGGCAAGTTCCAGTGGTTCCCCACGGGCCTCACCGTCCGCCCGTACTTCGACATCTGGGAAACCGTCCCGCTGGCCGACTACTTCGTGAACTCGCTGATCGTGGCCGGCGCGGCGACCGTCTGCTCCGTCACCATCGCCGTGTTCGCGGCCTACGCGGTCAGCCGCTACACCTTCCGCGGCAAGCGGGTCTTCACGGTCACGGTGCTCTCGACGCAGATGTTCCCCGGCATCCTCTTCCTGCTGCCGCTGTTCCTCATCTACGTCAACATCGGCAACGTCACCGGCATCGCCCTCTTCGGCTCCCGCGGCGGCCTGATCCTCACCTATCTCACCTTCTCGCTGCCCTTCTCCATCTGGATGCTGATCGGGTACTTCGACTCGGTCCCCAGAGACCTCGACGAGGCGGCCAAGGTGGACGGGTGCGGACCGCTCGGGGCCCTCTTCCGGGTCATCGTGCCCGCCGCGGTCCCGGGCATCGTCGCCGTCGCCGTCTACGCGTTCATGACCGCATGGGGCGAGGTCCTCTTCGCCTCCGTGATGACCAACGACACCACCCGCACCCTCGCCGTCGGCCTCCAGGGCTACTCCACCCAGAACGACGTGTACTGGAATCAGATCATGGCCGCGTCCCTGGTCGTAAGCCTTCCGGTCGTCGCCGGCTTCCTGCTCCTCCAGCGCTACCTCGTCACCGGGCTGACCGCCGGCGCCGTCAAGTAGCGGCCCGCGCTCCCTGCGCCCACCGACCCTCCGATCATCCCAGTCACCCCAGAGAGGCACCCTCCGTGTCCGAAGCGATAGACCTCGCCGCCTTCCCCCCCGACTTCGTGTGGGGCACGGCCACATCCGCCTACCAGATCGAGGGCGCCGTCGCCGAGGACGGCCGGGCCCCGTCGATCTGGGACACCTTCTCCCACACCCCGGGGAAGATCGACAACGACGACCACGGCGACGTGGCCTGCGACCACTACCACCGCTGGCCCGAGGACATCGCCCTCATGAAGGAGCTGGGCGCCGGCGCCTACCGGATGTCCATCGCCTGGCCCCGCGTCGTCCCCGGCGGCGACGGCCCCGTCAACGCGGCCGGCCTCGACTTCTACGACCGCCTCGTCGACGGCCTCCTCGACGCCGGCATCACGCCCAACATCACCCTCTACCACTGGGACCTTCCCCAGGCGCTCCAGGACCGGGGCGGCTGGACCAGCCGCGAGACCGCCGAGCACCTCGCCGCCTACGCCTCCGCGGTCGCCGGGCGGCTCGGCGACCGGGTCACCCGCTGGGCCACCCTCAACGAGCCGCTGTGCTCCGGATGGATCGGTCACCTCGAAGGCCGGATGGCCCCCGGCCTCACCGACCTGACCGCCGCCGTGCACGCCTCGTACCACCTGCTCCTCGGCCACGGACTGGCCGCGCAGGCGATCCGCGCGGCTGTGCCGGGCGCCCAGGTCGGGCTCGTGACCAACCACTCGACCGTGGAGGCCGCCTCCACCCGGCCCGAGGACATCGCCGCGGCCACCCGCATGGACGGCCACACCAACCGCTGGTGGCTCGACCCCGTCTACGGCCGGGGCTTCCCCGCCGACATGCGCGAGCTCTACGGCGTCGAACTGCCGGAACGCCCGGGCGACCTGGAGACGATCGCCGTCCCGCTCGACTGGCACGGCCTCAACTACTACTTCCCGGTCACGGTCGCCGACGACCCGGCCGGCCCCGTCCCGTACGCCCGCGAGATCCGCCTGCCCGGCGTGCCCCGCACCGGCATGGACTGGCAGATCGACGCCGACGGCCTGGAGGCGTTCCTGATGCGGCTGACCGACGACTACGGCGTCCGCAAGCTGTACGTCACCGAGAACGGCTCCGCCTTCCCCGACACCGTCGCACCCGACGGCACCGTCGACGACCCCGACCGGGCCCGCTACCTGGAACAGCACGTGAGCGCCTGCGCCCGCGCCGTCCGCAAGGGCGCCCCCCTCGCCGGCTACTACGCCTGGTCCCTTCTCGACAACTTCGAATGGGCCTACGGCTACGACAAGCGCTTCGGCCTCGTCCACGTCGACTACGCGACGCAGGCCCGCACCGTCAAGTCCAGCGGCCACCGCTACGCCGACATCATCCGCGCCCACCGCCGGCTCCAGGGCTGACCCGCGCCCCGGAGGATGCTCCCGCCCGCGGGAACGGGTACGCCGCCAGGAGCGCGGCGGGCCGTGGGCGAAGCGGGCATGGGCTGTGCGCGGCTTGGGGCCGTCACGCCCGGATCGCCCCCGCCGTGTGAGTTCTCCGGTCGAGTGTCACTCGGGTCCCGCTCCAGCCTCGGTCTTTCGAGACGGTCCGCCGACGACGTCGGCGGACCGTCTTGTCGTCGGTGGCCATGGCCGGGCAGGTGGGAGCCCGAGTGTCGCCTCGCGTGAACGCATGGCCCGTTCGTCGCCCGAACGCGGTCCTCGGCCCGGTCCCACAGGACGCGGGACGGGTCCCGTCATGCCTCTGACACCGTGCCCCCGCATGTGGGGCATCACCTCGGGTGCGCCCCTTCACGGTTATCGACCACAACCGTCCGGCCCCGAAACGGCCGTCTCGGTCGACCGGGGCTGTCAAGGGAAGCGAGGCCCAATGAGACGCATGATTCATGCGCTGCTAGTGGGTGCGGTCGCCGTCGGAGTCCCGGGTGGGTTCCACCCGGCCGCGTCGGCCGCCGCCACCCCTCCGCTGGAGGTCAAGAGCGTCACGGCGAGCGCCGATGACGGCAACGTCGCCGCCAACACCCTCGACGACGACCTGAGTACCCGCTGGTCCGCCGAGGGCGACGGGGTGTCCATCCGCTACGACCTCGGCTCGGTGCAGACCGTCGGGTCGGTGTCGGTCGCCTGGCACCAGGGCGACCGCAGGCAGAGCACCTTCGACGTCCAACTGTCCGCGGACGGATCGTCGTGGACCACCGTCGTGAACCGGAAAGCCGGCGGTGGCAGCACTCTTGAGCAGCAGAGCCACGACTTCGCCGACGCCCCGGCCCGCTACCTGCGGATCGTCGGCCACGGGAACACGACCAACGACTGGACCAGCATCACCGAGACGGACATCCACGGAGCCGACGGAGGCGGAGGCGACGGTGGCGGCTCCTGCGCGTACCCGGCGGACGTGCTGGACCTGACGAACTGGTACATCGGGCTGCCGGTGGGCGACGAGGAGTCCCCCACCAACGTCTACCAGCCGCAACTCGCCACGTACCGGCACGACCCGTGGTTCGTCACGGCCGACGACTGCTCGGCCGTCCGGTTCCGGGCACCGGTCAACGGGGTCACCACCAGCGGCTCCAGCTACCCTCGCTCGGAGCTGCGGGAGATGACGGACTCCGGTACGGCCAAGGCAAGTTGGTCGTCCACGTCCGGCACCCACACCATGGTGATCGACCAGGCCATCACGGCCGTTCCCGAGGAGAGGCCGTACGTCGTCGCCGGGCAGATCCACGACGCCTCCGACGACGTCACCGTCTTCCGCCTCGAAGGCAGCAGGCTCTACATCACCGACGGCGACACGTCGCATCACCATCTGGTGACGGACACCTACCGGCTGGGCACGAGGTTCCAGGCGAAGTTCGAGGTCAGGGACGGCGAGACGAGGGTCTACTACAACGGCGCGTTGCAGACCACGCTGTCGAGGGACTACTCCGGCGCCTACTTCAAGGCCGGCGCGTACACGCAGGCCAACTGCGGCAACGCGGATCCGTGCAGCGCGGACAACTACGGCGAGGTCAAGATCTACGGCCTCGACGTCACACACGGCGACGGCGCGGGCGGAGGTTCCGGGGACTCGACCGAGGCCGCCGAGCGGTACGGCTGGGGCGCCCCGCTGCCGGTCTCCGACGAGTTCGACTACACCGGCGCGGTCGACCCCGCCAAATGGGCCGTGCCGACGGGCGAGGTCGGCGGCACGCAAGGATGCTGGGAAGGACACGCCGGGAACGGCCGCCGCTGCGCCGAGAACAGCACCGTCGCCAACGGCATGCTCACCATGCGCGGCGAGGCGAACGGCGACACGGGCTGGCTGCGGCAGCGGCGTGACGCCCAGTACGGCCGGTGGGAGATCCGTTCGCGCTCACGGAACACCGGCTCGGCCGGCGGGCTCTACCACGTGCTGCACCTGATCTGGCCCACCGCGGGCAACCGGCTCGAGAACGGGGAGTACGACTGGGTCGAGACGTCCGACCCCGAAGCCCAGTGCCTCACCGCTTTCCTGCACTATCCGAAGAGCCCGACGGACAAGAAGGAACGCAACGACCACTGCCCGGTGGACATGACGCAGTGGCACAACTTCGCTTTCGAGTGGACGCCGGACGCATTGGTGGGCTACGTCGACGGCGTCGAGTGGTTCCGGGAGTCGGGCGGCGCGGACGCCGACCGGGGGGACATCCAGACGATGCCCTCGGGGCATCTGAACATCCAGCTCGACAACTTCACCGGCGACAGCGGGCTGCGCCCGGCCGTGCTCGAGGTCGACTGGGTCCGGACGTACGACATCGAGCCCGCCGGCGGCGATCCCGGCGATCCCGGCGAGGACCTGCCGGTCCGGGTGGTCGGCGTCTCGGCGAGTCCCGATGACGGCAACGTCCCCGCCAACACCCTGGACAACGACCTGAGTACCCGCTGGTCGTCCGAGGGCGACGGGGCGTGGATCCGCTATGACCTGGGCTCGACGCGGACCGTCGGGTCGGCGTCGGTCGCCTGGCACCAGGGAGTCGGCAGAACGAACACGTTCGACGTCCAGCTGTCCGAGGACGGGGCCTCGTGGAGGACCGTCCTGGCACGAACCACCAGCAGCGGCGCCACACTTCAGCAGGAGAAGTACGACTTCGCCGACGCCCCGGCCCGCTACGTGCGGATCGTCGGCCACGGAAACACGACCAACGACTGGACCAGCATCACCGAGACGGACATCTACGGAGCCGACAGCAGCGGCGGAGACGACGGCGGCGGAGACGACGGCGGCGGGGACGACGGGGAGCCGACCCCTGTCCGCACGGTCCGTGTGGCGGACTCGGACGCGTTGGAGAGCGCGTTCGGGGACGCGCGGGCCGGTGACCGCATCGTCCTCGCGGACGGCACGTACGCGATCGGCGGCATGACCGGCAAGAACGGAACGGCCGCCGCACCCATCACCGTGGTCGCCGAGAACCGCGGCAGGGCGGTGATCGGCGACGGGCAGCTGGAAGTCGCGGACTCCTCCTACGTCACCTTCCAGGGCCTGAAGTTCACGAACAGCGACACCCTGAAGATCACCAGGTCGAACCATGTGCGGCTGACCCGCAACCACTTCCGGCTGACCGAGGAGTCCTCACTGAAGTGGGTGATCATCCAGGGTGCGGGCAGCCACCACAACCGGATCGATCACAACCTGTTCGAGGAGAAGCACCAGCTCGGGAACTTCATCACCATCGACGGATCCGAGACCCAGCAGTCACAGCACGACCGCATCGACCACAACCACTTCCGCGACATCGGCCCCCGCGCGGACAACGAGATGGAGGCCATCCGGGTCGGCTGGAGCGGAATCTCCCGGTCGAGCGGATTCACCGTCGTCGAGTCGAACCTCTTCGAGAACTGCGACGGTGACCCGGAGATCGTCTCCGTGAAGAGCAACGACAACGTCGTCCGCTACAACACCTTCCGCGCCTCCCAGGGCGTCCTGTCCCAGCGGCACGGGAACCGGGGCGTCTTCCACGGCAACTTCTTCCTCGGCGAGGGCAAGGCGGAGACCGGCGGGATCCGTCTCTACGGCCAGGACCACAAGGTCTACAACAACTACTTCGAGGGCCTGACCGGCACCGGCCACGACGCCGCGCTGCAGATCGACGGCGGCGACGTGGACACCTCGGGCGCGCTGAACGCACACTGGCGCGTCTACCGGGCGACCGTCGTGAACAACACCTTCGTGAACAACGTGTCGAACATCGAGATCGGCGCCAACTACAGCCTTCCCCCGGTCGACTCCGTCATCGCCGACAACGTCGTCACCGGCAGCCGGGGCAAGCTGATCAACGAAGTCAGGAAGCCCCTGAACATGACCTACTCCGGGAACGTGGCCTGGCCGACCGGATCGGCGACCCTCGGCGTGTCCGTGCCCGCCGGCTCCGTCAGGGCGGTCGACCCGCTGCTCGCCCTGGACGGTTCGCTCTACCGGATCGGCGCGGGAAGCCCGGCGATCGACTCCGGCACCGGCGGCCACGTCTTCGTGACCGACGACATGGACGGCCAGGCCCGCTCCGGCGGCGTCGACGTCGGCGCCGACGAGCGGTCGGCGTCCACGGTCGCACGGGCCCCGCTCACCGCGGTGGACGTCGGCCCCGGGGCCGCGTAGGACAGGCGAAAGGACCGGTGACGGGCCGACCCCCGTCACCGGTCCTGACCGTCGCGCGGGGTACTGCGGTCCGGCGCTCCCGGCGGGCCCGGGCGGCGCCGGCTGCGCGTCGAGCGCGTGACTACGGCTGTCCCCCGGGCGCGCCGTCCGGGCCGCCGGGGACGTCGTCCATCAGGTCCAGGTCCGGCGGGACGAGGGTCGTCGACTCGACCAGGCCCTTGAGCAGGTTGTGCAGCAGGCTGTTGTCGGAGGGCCGCTCCCCGGACCTGTCGTGCATCAGCGCGTAGCGGAAGCCGGTGCCGTGCAGCCGGCGTCGTACGGCCTCTATCCGGTGCTCGATCCTGCGCTCGTTCCAGTTGCCGTCCGGGCGCAGATGGGCGAGCTGCCGGGCGGCCATGGAGTACGTCAGGGGCCGCGGATCCTCCTCGTAGAGCAGGTACCGCTGGCCGAGCACGACCAGAAGCAGCCGTTCGTCGTCGTTGAGGGCCCAGGTCTGCGGCCGCAGGGTGTCGGCCCGCCGGCGGGAGACGGGGCCCTGGTCGTCGTGGTCGGCGACGTACAGCTCGACCAGGTGCTCGCGGTAGCCGGAGCCCTTGACGAACAGAGGGGTGTATCCGGTGCTCAGGGGCAGGGGCTCGGTGGCGCTGTGCATCATCCGGCCGCGCGGCAGCCGCACGAGCTGAAGCCCGGTGTTGCGCAGCCACCAGTGGCCCTGGCGGAACGTCAGCTCCCCGTGCCGGCGGCTCACCCGGAGATCGTCGATACCGACCTCCAGGTCCACGTCGGGGCGCTCGCCCCGCCCGAAGCGGACGGTCCGTCCGGGGCTGGGCGGGACGCAGAGGTCGCCGGTGACCGTGCGCGCGTGCAGGGTGCCGGGCGCGGTGGGCGCGACACCGCGCGCGAGGCTGGTGGAGAAGGACATCGCGGGTCTCCTCGGTGCGGAGGGCGGAGGACGCCTGTGGTTCGACACGGCGGGGCCTCGGGGCGACCGGCTCCGCCGGACGTGCCCGCCAGTTTGCGCCAACCTGTTCGGGACCCCTCCCGAACGTGCTGGGCACCATTCTCAGAGGGCGGGCAGGTTCGCGGCGGCGGAGGCCGCGAGGTCGGTGGCCATGTCGCAGAGGTCGCCGAGGGGCCGCCTGCCGCCGACGTACAGACGCAGCATCTCGGCGGCCGTCTCGGCGTCGTGGCCGCCGTACTCGCGGTGGACGACGAAGACCGTGCAGGTTCCGTCGCCGTCGCCCTTCGGCACGACGACGGCGTCGTGGCCGCCGAGCCGGACGGGGTCGCCGTCGCGCGCGGACTTCGGCTGGTCGCGGAAGAAGGCGATCCGCGTCTCCAGGTCGTCGACGTCGCTGAACCACTCGCAGCTCCAGTGGGCGACGCCCGCCTCGGGCGCGTCGGCTTTGATGCCCGGCACGGCGGACAGGGCCTTGGCGTCGAGCAGCGCGCAGGCGTCCGCCCAGGCCAGGGACTCGGCGGGGTAGGCGGGCGTACGGCGTGGCAGCGGGCCCCGGTTGAGCACCTCGGCGGCGCTGCGGGCGGCGGCTTCGGCGACCGCGCACAACGTGGCCGTGCCGCCGTCCACCGTGCCCTCGTCGTCGACGTCGACGCGGATCCGGACGACGTCGCCCGCCTCGCCCGGCTTCCCGTGGGACAGCAGCAGGGCGCACTCGTCCTCGGCCGGGGGTTCCTCCCGGACGGCGACGCCCCCGATGGTCCGGGAGGGGACCGTCAACTCCGGCGGCGAGCCGTCGCGCAGCTGGAACGACACGTCGATGCGGTTTTCGTCGTCGGTCTGGACGAGCACGTCACAGCGGTCGAAGTTGCCGTAGTCCACGTCCACGCGGCTGTCGCCGAACCGGTCGAAGGCCGCGGGATCGGCCAGGGCGCACACGTCCGCGGTGTGCGGATCGCCGATCAGGGACCGCGCCGCGCCGTGCAAGGAGTCCCCGGGAAGCTGCCGCTGGGCGGAACCGCTCCCGGTCCCTCCCGCGGCGTCGTCGCCCCGGTCGTCCCGGTCGCCGGAGAGGGCGAGCAGGGCGACCGCCACCGCGGCGCTCGCACCGAGCGCCGCGATGGGTAACCACCGGCGGGGGCGCCGGACCTTGCCGTCGGCGACGGCCGCCAGGAGCCGCCGAGCCTCGGCGGCCTCGGGGCGTTCTTGTGGATCGCGCCGCAGCATGGCCGAGAGCACGGGGTACAGGGGCCCCACGGCATGGGCGTCGATCTCCACGACACCCTGTTCCGCCTTCCAGTACGCCAGTCGGGCGCTGTCCTCTCCGCCGGCCCGTCGCGCCGCGTCTCCCCGTGGTGGGGCGCCGGTGACGAGTGCGTGGAGCGTGGCGGCCAGGCAGAACACGTCGGAGGCGGGCAGGGGGATGTTCCCGCGGGCCAGTTCGGGAGCGGCGTAGTCGGGGGTGAAGCTGTACGGGCCGTTGGCCGTGATGGTCTCGGCGCCGCCGACGCGGTATGCGGCGCCGAAGTCCAGCAGCTTGGCGGTGCCGTGCCGGGTGAGGCCGATGTTGGCGGGCTTGACGTCGCAGTGGACGACCCCGGCCGCGTGCAGCGTGGCCAGCGCGTCGGCGAGCTGGGCGCCGATGCGGGCCGCCTGCCGGGGCGGCACGGACGGCTTCCCGTCCAGGCCGCCGCCGGGCACGTGCTCCATGACGAACCAGTACGTCGTGGCGGCGTTCTGCTCCGGCGCCTCGGTCACCACGTCGAACAGCGTCACGACATGGGGATGGCCGCGGAACTTGGCCAGTGCCCGCGCCTCGCCCAGCAGCCGCAGCGCGGTCTCGCGGTCTGCCTCGATCCGCTCGGGTTTCAGTGCGACGTCCTGCCCCACCACGGTGTCGTGGGCGAGCCACACCTCGCCGCCCCGCCCCACACCGATGACCTCTTTCACGACATAACGGCCAGCCAGTTCGTCTCCGGGACGCACCGTATTCCTCCCCCTCGCGTCGGGCCGGACGGCGCGCGGCCGTGCGGCCCGCACCTGGGACGAATCTACTGCGTGAGGGAGGTGTTACTCACGGTCTCCGCAGAGCCTCCATACCCGCATGGATGCGGGCGCCGGTCCGGCCCGTCGCCGGCCGCCGTCCGTGTCGGCGAGCGCGGCGGCCACCGAAACGGTATCGGCGATAACAAATCTGCGTTTCCATTGTTGCGCGAACGCCGATAACGTGGTTTCGTTAACACCGATAACGCCCCCTGCGTCATCCCGTCAGCCGTCAACCGCCGAGGAGGCAGCGAGGCATGTCAGAGAACGAGCAGGCGCCGCCGGCCGGACACAGCCGCCGCAACGTCCTCAAAGCCGGTGGCGCCACCACCGGCATGCTGGTCACCATGGCGGGAGCGACGGCCGCCACGGCTCGTCCCGCCGCCGCGGACGGCGTGGCGCCCCCGGCGTCGGCTGTCGCGGTCAGGCTCCGCGTCAATGGCCGCAACCATCCGCTCACGGTCGAGGCCCGGGTCACCCTGCTGGACGCGCTGCGCGAGCGTCTCGGTCTCACGGGCACGAAGAAGGGCTGCGACCGCGGCGAGTGCGGCGCCTGCACGGTGCTCGTCGAGGGTGAGCGCGTGAAGTCGTGCCTGACCCTGGCGGTCATGGAGGACGGCCGGGAGATCACCACGGTGGAGGGCCTGGCCCGCGGCGACGACCTTCATCCCGTGCAGGACGCGTTCATCCGCCGGGACGCCTTCCAGTGCGGATTCTGCACCCCGGGGCAGATCATGTCGGCCGTCGCCTGCATCGATGAGGGCCACACTCGTTCGGACGAGGAGATCCGCGAGTGGATGAGCGGCAACCTCTGCCGCTGCGGCTGTTATCCGAACATCGTCGATGCGGTGCGGGACGCCGCGAAGGGAGCCGGGCGATGAAGCCGTTCGAGTACACCCGCGCTTCACGTCCGTCCGAGGCCGTCAGCCTGGTCGCATCCCGTGACGAAGCCGCGTTCGTCGCCGGGGGGACCGAGCTGACGAACCTGATGAAGGACGGCGTCCTCGCCCCCGACCTGGTCGTGGACGTGGCCGCACTCCCCTTCTCCGGCGTCGAACTGCGCGACGGCCGACTGCACATCGGGGCCACGGCCCGCATGCGGGAGGTGGCGGATCATCCGGTGGTCCGCCAGCGGTTCCCGGTGATCTCCGAGGCCCTCCTGATGTCGGCGTCCCCACAGGTGCGCAACCGGGCGACGATCGGTGGCAATCTCATGCAGCGCACCCGCTGCTGGTACTACCGCGACGTCGGCAGTCCGTGCAACCGCCGTGAGCCCGGCACCGGTTGCGCGGCCATCGACGGACAGAACCGCCGGCACGCGATCCTGGGAGGAAGCGATCACTGCATCGCCGTGCATCCCTCCGATCTGGCGGTCGCGCTGAGCGCCCTGGACGCCGTCGTGCACACCCTCGGTCCGGACGGGCGGCGCTCGATCGCGCTCAGGGACTTCCATCTCCTGCCCGGCGCCACCCCGCACCGGGAGACCGCGCTGCGGCACGGCGAGATGATCACCGGGGTCGAGGTCCCCGAGTCCCCGGTGGCCCGCACCTCGCGCTATCTGAAGCTGCGCGACCGGGCGTCGTTCGAGTTCGCCGTGGTCTCCGTGGCAGCCGCCCTGACCCTGCGCGGTTCGGTGGTGACCGACGTCCGGCTCGCCTTCGGCGGTATCGCGCCCCGCCCGTGGCGCCCGGCCGCGGCCGAGGACGCCCTGCGCGGCCGGCCGCTGACCGACGCCGCCATCGCCGCGGCGGGCCGGGCCCTGGTGCGCGGCGCGAAGCCGCGCGAGCACAACGCGTTCAAGGTCGAGTTGGTGCAGCGCGCCCTCGCCGACATCCTCGAGGACCTGGAAGGCAACCGATGAGCCCGATCGTGGGCAGCCCCGTTCCGCGGATCGACGGGCGTGCCAAGGTCACCGGTGCGGCCGCCTACGCCGCGGACGCCGAGGTCCGCGGGACGCTGCACGGCTTCCTGGTGATGAGCACCGTCGCCTCCGGACGCGTCACCGGCATCGGCGCCCGCGACGCCGAGCGCTCGCCCGGTGTGGTCGCCGTCTTCACCCACCGGAACATGCCGCGCCTCGCGCGCCCCCAGCACATCAGCTTCCTGAAGGGCTACCTGCCCCTGCAGGATCCGGACGTCCACCACAGCGGACAGCCCGTGGCCTACGTCGTCGCCGAGACGCTGGAGCAGGCCCGGCACGCGGCGGCGCTGGTCGACGTCTCCTACGACGACGTCCGCCGGCCCCGGGCGGCCGTCGCCGACGCGATGGACGAGGCCTTCGTGCCTCCGGCGGGCCTGGCAGGTCCCAACGAGAGCACCCGCGGGGACGTGGCGGCGGGGCTGGCGCGGGCCGACGTCCGCATCGACGTCACGTACACCACACCCATGCACCACCACAATCCCCTGGAGCCGTCCACGACGACCGCCGACTGGGACGGCGGGCGGGTGACGGTGTACGAATCCGCCCAGGGCGGCCACGCCACCAGGATCTGCCTCTCCCAGGCACTCCGCGTCCCCCTCGACAACGTGCGTGTGCTGTCGCCGTTCCTCGGCGGGGGCTTCGGGGCCAAGGGCCCGGTGTGGCCGCACACCCTGCTCACGGCCGCCGTCGCCCGCGAGTTGGGGCGTCCGGTCAGGCTGGTGCTCTCCCGCGCCCAGACCTTCACCTCCAACGGGCATCGCGGCGAGGCCCACCAGCGCCTGCGGATCGGGGCCGGGCGGGACGGCGTCCTCACCGCCATCGACCACGTCGGCACCCACCAGGTCAGCCGCACCGAGCAGGGCGTGTTCTCCCACAGCCACTCCACCACCATGCTGTACGCCTGCCCCAACGTGCACGTCGCCCAGCAGGCGGTACGGCTCGACCTGCCGACGCCGAGCTTCATGAGGCCACCGGAGTCCGTCGGTTCCTTCGGGCTCGAGTCGGCCCTCGACGAACTGAGCTACGCACTGGACCTGGACCCGGTCGAACTCCGGCTGCGCAACCACACCGCCGTCAAACCCGACCCCGCGGGCGCCGTGTTCGGCAGCAAGAACCTGATCGAGTGCTACCGCCAGGGCGCGGCCAGGTTCCGCTGGAGCGAACGCGATCCCCGCCCGGGGTCGATGCGCGACGGCGACACTCTGATCGGCTGGGGCATGGCCACCGCGGCGCACACTACGGGCGGCCGGCCGGGCGCGGGCGCCCACGTGGTGATCTCCACCGCGGGCAAGGCGGTGATCCGGGTCGGCACCCATGACATCGGCACCGGCACGTACACGGTGATGTCCCAGATAGCCGCGCAGACCCTGGGGCTGGATCTGGACGACGTCGAGTTCCGGCTCGGTGACACCGACTACCCCTTCGCCTTCATGTCCGTCGCGTCCGCCACCGTTCCCGGCGTCGGCGCCGCGGTCAACCGGGCCTGCACGACGGCCCGTCGGGCGGTGATCGACATCGCGGTCGCCGACCCCCTCTCCCCCTTGTACGGCGCCTCGGCCGAGGAGGTGAGCGCGGAGGGCGGGATCCTGTACGAGACCGGCAGGCCCCGGCGCCGCGAAGCCGTCCGTGCGGTCCTCGCCCGGCACGCCGAACCGGTCGAGGCCACCACCGACCCCGTGCCCATTCCCCACGGCTACTCCGTCGGCGCGGAGTTCGCCGAGGTGCGCGTCGACCCCCGCGTCGGCCGCGTGCGGGTGACCCGGATGCTCGGGGCGTACGACGCCGGCCGGGTCCTCAACCGCAGAACCATCCGCAGCCAGGCCATCGGCGGCGCCGTCTGCGCGGTCGGATTCGCCCTCACCGAGCACACCCTGGTCGACCCCCACCGGGCTCGGATCGTCAACCCGAACCTCTCCGGCTACCTGCTTCCCGTCAACGCCGACATCCCCCGCATCGAGACCGTCTTCATCGACGAACCCGACCCGACCAGCGAGGCACTCGGGGCACGCGGCTTCGGAGAGACCCCGGGCACCGGAATGACGGCGGCGATCGGCAACGCGATCCACCACGCCACCGGGATCCGGATCCGCGACCTGCCCATCACCCCGGACAAACTGATCCGAAGGACCAACACGCCATGAACGCCCTGTGGGAGCACCTGCACCGGCTGTGGGAGTCCGGCGCGCCCTGCGGGCTGGCCACGGTCGTCTCCACCTTCGGCTCGGCCCCGCTGCGCACGGGAGCGATCATGATCTGCGCCCCGGACGGCACGGTCAGCGGCAGCGTCTCCGGAGGCTGCGTCGAGGGCGCCGTCCACGAACTGGCCCAACAGGCCGTCCAGGACGGCACCACCGTGCTCGAACGGTTCGGCGTCAGCGATGACGACGCCGGCGCCATCGGCCTGACCTGCGGCGGCACCATGGAGGTCCTGGTCGAGCGGGTCGACCGGCAATCCTTTCCCGAACTGGGCATCCTCCTCTCGCACCTGCGTTCCGCAACCGCCGTCGCCGTGGCCACCGTCGTCGAGCCCGACCGATCGGGGCAGGGCGCCCACCTGGTCTGCTGGGCCGACGGCACGGCCGGAAGCACCGGCAGCCCCGCCCTCGACCGTGAGGCGGCCGCGGCGGCCCGGCGGCTGCTGGCCCAGGGCCGCTCCGGCACCGTCCGCCTGTCGTCGGCCGGCCCGGACGCCGGCAGCGGCCCGCGCGTGTTCGTCAACTGCCTGGCGTCCCCGCCCCGCATGCTGGTCTACGGCGCCAACGAGTTCGCCTCGGCCCTGGTCCGCCAAGCCGCCCTGCTCGGCTTCCGGACCACGGTCTGCGACGCCCGCCCCGTGTTCACCACCCCCGACCGATTCCCGGACGCCGACGAGGTCGTCGTGGCCTGGCCGCACCGCCACCTCGCCGCCGCAGCGGCGGCACGGCGTGTCGACGCCCGCACCGCGGTCGTCTCGCTGACGCACGACCCGAAGTTCGAGCTGCCGTTGCTGGAGGCGGCCCTGCGGATGGACCTGGCCTACGTCGGCGCCATGGGCTCCCGGCGCACCGTCGAGCAGCGCAGGGCGTCGCTGCGGGCCGCGGGGCTCCCGGACGGCCGGCTGGCACGGCTCAGCTCGCCCGTGGGGCTCGACCTCGGCGGCGCCGACCCGGCGGAGACGGCGGTGTCCATCGCCGCCGAGATCCTCCTGCTCCGGCACGGGCGTCCCGGTCTCCGCCTGTCCGACACCGCCGGCGCGCTGCACCCGGGGACAGACGTCATCGCCGACGCAGCAGCGGCGCCACGGAGCGACATATCGATATCGTCACTCTGTTAACGTTGGAAACGTGGACGTCAAGAACAACCGGGACCGGATCATCGAGGCGGCCGCCGCCCTGCTCACCGAGGGCGGCCGGGACGCCGTGTCGACGCGGGCGGTCAGCGCCGCGGCCGGCGTGCAGGCGCCGGCGATCTACCGCGTCTTCGGGGACAAGCAGGGCCTGCTGGACGCCGTCGCGAGCCACGGCTTCGCGACCTACCTGCGCAGCAAGACCGCGAACCGGCCGACCGACGACCCGGTGGCGGACCTGCGCCGCGGATGGGACCTCCACATCGGCTTCGGCCTCGCCAACCCCGCGTTCTACACACTGATCTACGGAGATCAGCGGCCGGGCGTGGAGCCCCCGGCCGCGCGTGAGGCGTCCGAGATCCTGGCCGGCATGGTGCGCCGCATCGCCGAGGCGGGGCGTCTGCGGATGAGCGAGGACCGCGCCGCCTTCCTCATCCACTCCACCGGCCGCGGTGTGACCCTCGCCCTGATCTCCCAGCCCGAGAACGAACGCGACATGTCCCTGTCGACCATCGCCCGGGAGTCGGTCATCGCCGCTGTCACCACCGACTCCCCGCGACACGTGCTCCCGGACGGCGGCCCGGTCGGACCCGCGGTCGCCCTGCGCGCCGCCCTCCCGCGAACCAGTGCCCTGACGAGCGCCGAACGCGCCCTGCTCACCGAGTGGCTGGACCGCATCGCCACCACCGGCTGAGCGCCCCGTCGGCCTGCGGTCGGGGCGTGGGCGGGTCCCGGTGTGCGCGGGAGAGGCCGTCGCTCCGGCCTCCTCACCTCGACGAGGCCGGAGCCGACCGCTGAAGCCGGTCGCGGGCACTGGGTCCGGCTGTCGTGGGCGCATCCACGTGGGCCAGGTGTTCGTCCGGGACCGGACCGCGTGCGCGCCCGGACCGCCGCCCGGCGCTGTGCGGCCCAGCCGTCGGCCGTCAGCCGGTGAAGCGGACCGATCCCGGGAGCCGGTCCGTCTCCGCGTGTCCGGCGCCGTCGCCGCCGGGGCCGCAGGCGCTCGCGGCGAGGGCAGCCGCGGCCAGGCCCACGACAGCCGGCAGCATGTGTCCGAAACGCTTCTTGGTCATCGAGGATCGATCCCTCCCAGGTCGGGAGGAATCTGTCATCCCTGCGCCCGCCCTCGTCCCACACCTGCGTGACGAAACGTACGGCTCACCACCGGCCCGCGGTGATCACCGGCCGACCCGCCCGTCGATCCGTTCGCGCAGCAGGTCGGCGTGGCCGCAGTGCCGCGCGTACTCCACGATCTGCGCGGCGAGGATCTCGCGCAGCGGCGCCTCCCCTCCGGGCGGGGTGCCGAGGTCGGGCAGGCCGGCCGTGAAGCGGTCGGTCAGCGCGGCCTCCGTGCGCCACCGGCGCCAGGCGTCCTCCACGACCGCCGGATCGGCGACAGCGCCGTTCCAGTCGCCGTCGCGGTCCTGCGGGGTGCGGTAGATCCTGGGCGCGTCCTCGCCGCACATCCGGCGGACGGTCCGTTCGGCCTCGGCCATGTGCCGTACCAGTCCGAGCAGGGACATCGTCGACGGCGGCACGGAGCGCCGGGCCATCCGGTCGGCGTCCAGTCCCGCGCATGCGGTCTCCAGCGTGCGGCGGGCACGGCGCACGCCCTCCAGCAGTGCGCCGCGCTCGTCGGGCGTCGGTGGCGTGGGCCCCGTCATCGTCGCGTCCTTCCGGTAGCGGGCCGTTCATGCGAGCGGTCGGCGCAGAATCACCGGTCGCCCGCCGTCCGTTCGGTCCGTCGGAGGGAGTCCGGCTCGCCCGGCCCCGCCCGCGGACGTCATGGCCGGAAGCTTCTCAGAACGCACGGCCCGCACGCACGGAGGTAAATCCCATCTCCCGTGGGTTCAGGTGGAGTTGTGGGGCCGTGGGGGCGGCTGAGGCACCGTTGACGGCGGCGCCGGGCTACCGGTTCAGTGGTCGGGCACCGCCCTGTCGCTCCCCCCCACGCCCTTCGACGGAGGCACCGTGAGAAGACGTACGGCACCGACGCGGCACACCGTTCCGGCGGTTCTGACCGCCACCCTCGCCCTCACCCTGGCGGCCGTCGCGCCGACCGCCCAGGCCCGGCCCGCGCCCCCGACCGTGGCCGACGCCTTCACCGGGGCTGCCACCGAGTTCGGCGTCCCGCGCGACGTCCTCGTCGCCGTCGGCTACGGCGAGAGCCGCCTCGACGGCCACGACGGAAAGCCCAGCCAGGCCCGCGGATACGGGGTGATGCACCTGGTGGACAACCCGCGCAGGCAGACGCTGCGCGAGGCCTCCGCCCTCACCGGCCTCCCCGTCTCCGTCCTGCGCCGGGACACCGCCGCCAACATCCGCGGCGGCGCCGCCGTGCTGCGCGCCCGCGCCGACGCGGCCGGCCTCACCGCCGAGGAACGCGCCGACCCGGCCGCCTGGTACGAGGCGGTGGCGCGGTACGGCGGTTCGTCCGACCCGCGTGCCGCCCGCTTCTACGCCGACGGCGTCTACGACCTGCTCGCCCAGGGCATCGCCGCCCGCGCCGAGGACGGCTCCGCCGTCACCGTCCGGCCCGACGCCGTCCAGCCCGACCGCGGCGCCTACGCCGACGCCGCGCCGCTGGCCGCCGCCCCCGACTACCCGGCCGCACTGTGGGTGCCGGCCAGCACCGCCAACTACGCGGTGGGCCGCAGCGCCGCCGTCACCACCATCGTGGTCCACGTCACCCAGGGGTCGTACGCGGGCACCGTCAGCTGGTTCCAGAACCCCTCGGCCCAGGTGAGCGCGCACTACGTGGTCCGTTCCTCCGACGGCCAGATCACGCAGATGGTCCGTGAGAAGGACACCGCCTGGCACGCGCGTTCCGCCAACCCGTACTCCGTCGGCATCGAGCACGAGGGGTACGTCGACCAGCCGGCCTGGTTCACCGACGCCATGTACCGCTCCTCCGCGGCGCTGACCCGTTCCATCGCCGACCGCTACGGCATCCCCAAGGACCGGGCGCACATCGTCGGCCATGTGGAGGTCCCGGGCAACGATCACACCGACCCCGGCCCGCACTGGGACTGGAACCGCTACATGCAGTTGGTCGGGGGCAGTTCGGCCGGGCCGGTGCAGCTCAGCTTCGCCTCGTACGCCACCCTGCGCACCGGCTCCACCGGCGACCAGGTCAAGGCCGCGCAGTGGCTGCTGAACGCCCAGGGGTTCAACGCCGGTGCGGTGGACGGGCAGTTCGGGTCGGGGACGGCGGCGGCGGTGCGCTCGTTCCAGACGGCGCGCGGGCTGAGCGCGGACGGTGTGGTCGGGGCGCGCACCTGGACGGCGCTGCTGTCGGCGGGCACCCGTCCGGTGCTGAGCCAGGGCGCCTCCGGGGAGGCCGTCCAGCGCCTCCAGCGGGCGCTGACCGCCGCACTGGCCCGCACCGTCTCCGCGGACGGCGTCTTCGGAGCGACCACCGGGCAGGCGGTGCGCGACTACCAGGGCTCGCGCGGACTGAGCGTGGACGGCGTCGTCGGCGCGGCGACCTGGAGCGCCCTCCAGGCCGGGCGCTGAGCCGGCCGGCGCCGACGCGGGGCCCGGCCCGCCGGGGTCTCCGGCGAGGCGGGGCCCTCGGCCCGACGGCCCGAGCCCGTGCGAAGTCCCCGGCCCGACGGCCGGGGACTCCTCGCGCTCCGTCCCGACGGCGACCGACCCCGGAGCCCGTGCGAAGTCCCCGGCCCGACGGCCGGGGACTCCTCGCGCTCCGTCCCGACGGCGACGGACCCCGTGACCGGTCCCGTCGGTACGCGGCTACCGTGTGAGCGCGGCAGCCGGTCGGTCGGCGTCGCCGCAACGGGAGGGGGCAGGGATGAAACGGCTGGGCGGATCCGGCCCGACGGCGGTGGCGGTGCTGCTGCTCGCGGGATGCGGCACCCCCACGGACTACAGCGAGATCGTCACGTTCACCGACGAGCACGGCCGCGTGTGCACCGCGACGGTGGTGGTCGACCAGGAGCAGAACGAGGACGACGACTACGAGATCTCCAGCCTCGACTGCGACTATCCGCCCGAGGGCCGGACACCGGGGCCCACGCGCTACTCGCCCCTGCCGGAGCGGGGCGCCGAGTGACCGGCGCCGGCCCCGGCGACGGGGCCGGCGTCCCGCGGCCGCCCGGTACGCGCGGGCGGCCGGCCCGTCGCCGAGGCCGGCGGTTCACTGGGTGTGGAAGGTGGCGTCGGCCCGGTCGGTCGCGGTGCCGGGGGTCTGGACGTGCAGCAGGTGGTTGTAGTGGCGGATGTAGCGGCCCGGTGAGTTGGCCGACTCGTAGGAGACTCCGGCGGGGTCGGCGAGCCCCGGCCGGGCCGTCCAGGACGCGTCCCCGCGGAACAGGGCCGTCCCGTCGTTCTTCTCCAGCCACACCTCGAAGTCGCGGTGGCGCAGGAAGTGGCCGGGGAAGTTGGCCGACTCCAGGGAGATCGAGCCGCCGCCGGCCAGTCCGGTGACGACCCGGAACTGGGAGTCGGCCAGCGGGGCGACGTTCGCGTCGGTCCGGGCGCGGAACTCCCAGTGCCGGACGAATCGTTCGGGGAAGTTGTAGGAGGAGAGCCTGATCGGGGTGACGCCGTCCGCGACCGGGATGCCGAAGTCGGGGGTGCCGTCGGCCTTCCAGTAGAGCTTCTGGACGCGGGTGCGGCGGTTGGGGTCCCGGAGCGGGTCGCCGCTGATGTCCCGGTAGCCGCGGTCGTGGTAGACGAGGATGTCGGACCTGCCGTCCTCGGAGACCGTGAACTGGTTGTGTCCCGGGCCGTACTGGCCGGTGGCCGTGTTGCCGGCGAAGACCGGGCCCGCGTTCTTGGTCCACGACGCCGGGTCGAGGAGGTTCGCCGAGGCGGACGTCGTCAGCAGGCCCATGCAGTAGTTGGCGTCGGTGGCGCTGGCCGAGAAGGTCATGAAGACCCTGCCGCCCCGCTGGATCACCGCCGGGCCCTCGTTGACCGTCTGGCCTCCGGCGGTCTCCCACGAGGCGGTCGGCCTGCTGAGCATGACCGGCGTGCCGGTGATGGCCCACGGGCTGGACATCCGCGCGAGGTAGAGGTTGGTGCCGGGGCCGACGGCCGGGTCGTTCTGCGCCCACGCGAGGTAGCGGACGCCGTTGACGGCGAAGGTCGTCGCGTCCAGGGAGAAGGTGTCGAGCGGCAGGGCGATGCGGCCTCGCTCCGTCCAGGCGCCGGTCAGCGGGTTCGCGGCGGCGCATTCCAGGACGTACGGCCGGATCCTCCAGACGTCGCCGGCGTCCCCGGCGGCGAAGTAGACGTACCACTTGCCGTCGATGGAGTGGATCTCCGGAGCCCAGATGTGGGCGCCCATCGGGCCGTCGGCGTGCTTGGTCCAGATGGTCGTCTCGGGGGCCGAGGAGAGCCCCTGGATGGTGGTGGCGCGGCGCAGCACGATCCGGTCGTACGCGGGCACGGTGGCCGTGAAGTAGTAGAAGCCGTCGGTGTGCTTCCAGATGTGCGGGTCGGCCCGCTGCTCCGCGAGGCTGTTGGTGTACGTCACGCCGGGGGACGCCGGAGCGGCGGCGTGGGCGGTACCGGACGGGTCGCCGGCGACGGTGGCGGCGGCAGCGCCGGCCATCGCGCCGAGGACGGTTCGGCGGGTGGGCGCAGGGCTCACGGGGCTACTCCCTCTGGGTGGGGGGCGGAGATACGACCCGCTCACGGGCGCCGACGGGCGTCCACACTTCGGGTCGGGATTTCGAACATGGTTCGTCACGTCGGCCAGAAGATAGGTTCTCCCCGCGCCCCCGTCAACGCGTCCAGCACTTCCGGCACGGCACGCAGCCGCGTGTATCGCCCCTCGAACCGTCCCTGTGGCGGGGGTCGTTGCGGCACTACGCTCATCCAGCCGGGCCGTCGGCCGTCGGCGGCCGGAGGTGAGGGGGAGCCTGATGAAGGCGATCGTCCAGGAGAGGTTCGGCCCGCCGGACGTCCTGCGGCTGGCGGAGGTCGACCGGCCCGAACCCGGGCCGGGCCAGGTGCTGGTGCGGGTGCGCGCCGCCGCGCTCAACCCGTACGACTGGCACCTGCTGCGCGGCGACCCGTATGTGGCGCGGCTCATGGGAGCCGTGGGGCTGACCCGGCCGAAGTCCCGGGTGGCCGGAATCGATGCGGCCGGGGAGGTGGAGGCGGTCGGCTCCGACGTGCGCGGGCTGCGGCCCGGCGACGAGGTGCTGGGCTTTTGTCCGGGTTCCTTCGCCGAGTACGCCTGCACCACCGCGGATCTGCTGGTGCCCAAGCCCGCGCGCCTGGGCTTCGAGCAGGCCGCCGCCCTGCCGATGGGGGCGGTGACGGCCCTGCGCGGCATCCGCACCGTGGGCGGGGCGCGGGCCGGGCAGCGGGTACTGGTCAACGGGGCCGCCGGGGGCGTGGGCACGTTCGCCGTGCAGCTGGCCGCGGGCCTTGGCGCCGAGGTCACGGGGGTGTGCAGCGCCGGCAACACCGAACTGGTGCGCTCGTTGGGGGCCGCTCACGTCATCGACTACGCACGCGAGGATTTCACCGAGGGGCGCGTGCGCTACGACGTCATCCTGGACAACGTGGGCAACCGGCCGCTGCGCCGGCTGCGCCGCGCGCTCGCGCCGACAGGGACGCTGGTGGCCAACGGGGGCGGCTCACCCGGCCATGTCCTCGGCGCGGTGGGTTCCATGCTGGGCGTGCTCGCGACCGGCGTGGTCGTGCGACGGCAGCGGCTGAAGGTGATCCTGCCGGCGGCCCCGGACGGGCCGATCCACGAGGACCTGTCGGCCGTCGCCGCCCTGGTCGAGGCTGGCGAGCTCTCCCCCGTCGTCGACCGGACCTACGCCCTGGCCGACGCGGCCGAGGGGCTGCGCCACCTGGAAGGGGGCCACGCCCGCGGCAAGGCCGTGATCACCGTGCCGTGAGCCCCGTCCTCCAGCGGCTCCGCGCCGGGCGCCCGACGTCAGAACGGCAGTCGGCCACGCGCCCGGCGCCCCGCGGAACCGCTGCGGCCCACCGCGCGGGAGCTGGAGCGGAACGGCTTGCTGAAGAGGCGGCCGAGCGGACCCGGCGCCTTGGACCCTGCCCGGGACCCGATGCCGAGGGTGCGCTGGGCGCCGTTCTGCGGGTGCCGGGACAGGCGCGGGACGAGAAACGCCAGAACGGCGATGACCACGCACACGGCGATGATGCCGACGACCATCATGAGATGCCTCCGGAGTGGGGATGCGGACGCCGGACCGGTTGGTCCGTGGGACACCGCATGCCCCGTCGCCGGGGGAACACGCTTCTGAGCCCGGGCGGGCCCACCGGCCGGCAGGCCGTGAACACGGTTGCCCCGGCCCTCGACGATCACTAAGGTCGGCCGGGTGACTGCCGGGTCGGCCTTGGGCCAAGCACGAGTGGGGCTCCCGGCCTCGGCGTGAGCCCGAGGCGGGCGAGAGGCCCGCCCCTGCCCACCGCGTCCTCGTTCCCGGCGCCCCTGCGGCGCCGTTCCAGCGGATCCCGAGACCGGAGAGGCCCCACCCATGTCCGACGAGCAGCAGTACCCGCACGTCCAGTTGAACCACACCGTCGTCTTCGCGAGCGACCGGCAGCGCTCCGCCGAGTTCCTCGCCACGATCCTCGGCCTGGAGGTGGCCGCGCCGTTCGGCCCGTTCCTGCCGGTCGACCTCGGCAACGGCGTGACGCTCGACTACTACGAGAAGCGCGACGAGCCGATCCAGGGGCAGCACTACGCCTTCCTGGTGCCCGACGAGCACTTCGACGCCATGGTCGCCCGCCTGGAGGCGGCCGACGTCACCTACTACGCCGACCCGGACCACACCGAACCCGGGCGGGTCAACCGCCTGTTCGGCGGCCGCGGCGCCTACTTCGACGACCCCGACGGCCACAACATGGAGATCATGACCCGGCCGTACGCCCGCCCCTGACGGGACCGGCGGGGACCCTGTTTCCCCGCCCCTGGCGTCGTCGGGCCTCCGGCGCCCCGAGCGGCGTCGGAGGCCCGTGGACCTAGGCCGCAGGTCGCAGGCGTCCGGGTCGCGGGACCGAGGCATTGCGGCGGGCGTCTGCGGTGGGATGGGGGCATGAGTGAAACCGCGTTCACCGGCACGGCCATGCGCGACCGGCTGTCCCGGGAGAGGAACGCCTGGCTGTGCACGGTGCGGCAGGACGGATCGCCCCATGTGACGCCGGTCAGGTTCGTGTTCCTGCGGGGCCGCTGGTGGATCGGCGCGGACTCCGGGTCGGTGAAGGTCCGCAATGCCGAGCGGCGTCCTCGGGTCTCCCTGGCGTTGGAGGACGGCCGGCATCCCGTCGTGGCCGAGGGGGACGCCGTCGTGCACCGGGGGCGGTTCCCCGAGGAGGTCACGGCGGCCTTCGCCGTGAAGTACGGCTGGGACGTCGCGGCTGCGCACCGCCCCGGCGCGGAGCGGGTGCTGATCGAGGTCTCGGTGCGGCGCTGGCTGCTGTCGGGGGTGGCTCAGTAGGACCTCGCCCAGGGACGCATGCCAGGGGATCGGCGACGGGTTCCCGCAGGACGGCGCGGTGGTGGCCCCCCGGACCCGGCGCGGGGCTTCGACCGGGACGACGCGGTGTCCACCCCCTGCGCGTCGAGCGGTTCGAGTGCCGGACATCCCACCGAAGCGGCCGTGGACGTCAGGCCGCCAGAGCCGTGTGCTCGCCCCGGCCCGCCGCGGCCACGCGCCAGGCGGCCGTCACCGCGGCGTGCGCCTGCGCGGTGCGCGCCGCGCGGTCGCCGGCCGGCTTCAGCGGCGCGCCCACGTGGACGTGCAGGCGCGGGCGGCGCAGTGGCGCGGTGAGCACGCCCGCGAGCTGCTTGACCGCACCGCCGGAGGTGATCCTGCGGGCGCCGGCCTGGCCGACCGGGACGATGGGGGCGCCGGTGCGTTCCGCGAGCCGGGACAGACCGCTGCGGAAGGGGCGGGGCTCGGCCTCGGCGGCGTCCCTGCGGGTGGGGATGCCGCCCTCGGCGTAGATGAGGACCAGGCGGCCGCTGTCCAGCGCGTCGGCGGCGAGGTCGAGCGCGCGGGCGGCGCGCGGGTCGTTGCGGTGGACCGGTATGTGGCCCTCGCGGGCCAGCGCGCGGCCGAGGACCGGAGCGCGCCACAGTCCGGCGGCGGCCATGACCACCGGCCGGACGCCGAGGCGGTGCAGGGCGGCCAGGACGACGGCCGGGTCGGCGAGCGAGGTGTGGTTCGCGGCGACGATGCTGCCGGGTGCGAAGTCGGCGTCCGGGTCCGTGGTCACCGTGAGACGGCCGCAGGCCGGCACCAGTACGTCCGCGAGGTCGCTGAGCATGAGGGTTCTCCAGGGGTCCGGGCGATGACGATCATCATCCTCGCCCGTGCGCCCGACCCGCCGCCTGAGTGTTCCTACTCAACTGCGCCACGGCGGGCCGCCCAGGGGCGCTCGCGGCGGCCGCCCTTCCGGCCGCGCCGGGTGGCGACGATCCGCTCCGCCCCGCTTCTTCGCCGCGAGGTCCGCGAGGCGACGGAGCCCCGGTCGCCGGGCAGTCACCGGATCGGAGCCTGTCAGTGGCTCCGACTACGTTGGGCGGCGATCCTCGACATCCCACCGCGACACCCGACATCCCACCCTAGGAAGCAGGAAGCCGTGCGCATCGAGATCGACCCGTTGTTGCGCGACACCGCCGCCCGGCTCGGCGCCGACGCCCCCTACGCGCTGAAGGCACTCGCCGGGCAGTTGGCCGACGACCCCGACATGGGCCGGCCCTCGGATCTGCCCGGCATTCTGACCGTGACCGTCGACGGCGGCATGTTCGAGGACTGTCCCGACCTGTACGTCGGGTACATCCGTGAGCCGGACCGGATCGAGATCCGGTATCTCGAGGCGGTCCCCTCCCCCGAGGCCCCGGACGGGCAGGGGGAAGAGGAGGAGCAGGGGCAGGGCGGGCGGGGCGAGGCGCCGCCCGTCGATCCCGCCGGCGCCGCGGTCGCCGTGCGGCAGATCGCCGACGCCTGGTACCGCATCTCGCGCCGGCTCCGCGACCACGCCCCCGACTCGTACGCCGCGCTCCGCGCCGGGGCCGGTGCCGCGGAGATCGCGGCGCTGGAGAGCGCCCTCGGCGTCCGGATACCCGTCGAGCTGCGCGTCCTGTGGATGCTGACCGCCGGTGACGACGGGTCGGACGGCTGGGGTTGCCTTCCGGGCAACATGGCCCTGATGCCGCTGGAGTCGGTGGAGGCCGTGCACCGGCTGCAGACCGACGTCCAGACCGACCTCGACGTCCGCAACGCCCGCCTCCCCGAAGAGGAGCGTGTCGTCGCGTGGCGGCCGACCTGGATTCCGGTGGTCTCGCTCAGTCCCGCCGACACGGTGTACGGCCTGTATCTCGACGCCGCGACCGGCCGCCTGGGCTGGTGGTCACGGTTCGACGAGCCTCCCGGCGAGGAGGTGGACACGCTGGTCACCTACCTCGAGGAGGCCGCCGATGCGCTGGAGGCCCCCGAACTGGCCGCCGGGGACAAGCCGGGGCTGATCGGCGGGACGCTGGTGTGGCTCAGCAGCGTCCGCCCTGATCTGGAGGACCGGTGGGAGCCGCTGACCGGCTGATCGCGGCGCGGCGGCGGATGCGCGGGGACGACGACGCGGCCGTCCCCGCGCGTCCGCGCGGTCAGTCCACCGTGAGCAAGGGGCGCGTGGAGGACACCGAGTTGGTCAGGCCGAAGGCGAAGTTGTCCTCGACCTCGGCCCGTTCGGCCGCGTTCGGGTACGGGTTGGTGCAGGAGACGCCGGCGCTCGAACCGGACATCAGGCTGCTGCACGGTCCGGGCTTGCGGTCCGGGAGGCCGAGGATGTGGCCGAGTTCGTGGGACGAGATCCGGACCGTGTTGTAGCCCTGGCTGGTCGCCTGCCGGCCGATGTAGACCGTGCCGTTGCCGAGCGAGGTGGTCAGGGCGCGGGGCCAGCCGTTGTCGGCGATGACGCGGATGTTGGCGCGCTGGCCGGCGGCGACCGGGCGCAGTTCGACGTTGTCCACCGTCTCGTTCCAGATGGCGGCGCCCCGGTCGACGGCGGCCCTGAACTCGGCCGACGCGCTGGCGTCGTAGGTGACGACACGGGCCGCGAGGGGCTGGGCGTCCGGTCCGGTCGCCGCCGCATAGGCCTGGCCGCCGGCCAGGGTGAGGACGGCGGTGAGCGCGGCGGTGAGGCCATGGACGAAGGTGCGTGAGTGCATGGTCGACCTCCTTGTGGGGGAAGGTAGGCGTGCTCATGACACGTACTGGAGGGCTCCCTGCCCACCTCCGGCGGGCGCCAATCCGTCAATCAGCGGGCCCCGGCGCCGGGGCGACGCCGTCAGGCCAGACCGCGCAGCGCCTCTCCCAGGGCGGCGATCCCGTCGGGGATGACGCCGGGCGGGGTGGCCGCGTAGCCGAGGACCAGGCCGGGGCGGCCGGGCAGTTGCCGGTGCCACGACAGGGGCTGGCACTTCACGCCGCGGGCGAGTGAGGCGGCGGCCAGTGCGGTGTCCGGGACGTCGGGCCCGTACGTGACGGTCAGGTGCAGGCCGGCCGCCGCGCCGTGCACGACCGCGCCGGGCAGGTGCGCGCGGAGCGCGGCGATCATCGCGTCGCGGCGTCGCCGGTGCCGGCCCCGCAGCAGCCGCAGATGCCGTTCCAGGTCGCCGGACTCCATCAGCCGGGCCAGCACCAGCTGGGGCAGCACGGCGTTGCCCAGGTCGGTGAAGCGCTTGGCCTCGGTCAGCGCGTCGCGGTGGCGGGGCGGCGGCACCATCCAGCCGGTCCGCAGGGCGGGCGCGAGCAGTTTGGAGACGCTCCCCGTGTAGCAGACCTGCTCGGCGACCAGGGCGCGCAGCGCGGGCACCGGCGACCGGTCGTAGCGGTGCTCGGCGTCGTAGTCGTCCTCCACGATCAGCCCGCCGTCCCGGGCCCAGCGCAGCAGCTCGCGGCGGCGCTCACCACTGGTCACCACACCGGTGGGGAACTGGTGGGCGGGCGTGAGGAGTACGGCGCCGGCGCCGGTGGCGCGCAGCGCGTCGACGCGTACGCCGTGCTCGTCCACGGGCACGGGCGGGGTGGCCATCCCTCCGTTGCGCAGGTGCTGGCGGGTGCCCAGGGAGCCGGGTTCCTCCACCGCCACGGCGTGGACGCCGTCCGCGTGCAGGACGGGGTTGAGCAGGGTGAGCGCCTGCGCGGTGCCGGCGACGATCAGCACATCGTCCGGCTCGACCCGGATCCCGCGGCTGCGTGCGAGCCAGTCGGCGACGGCCCGGCGCAGTCGGGGTGCGCCGCGAGGATCGCCGTAGCCGAGGTGCTCGGCGGACAGCTCGGCGAGCACGGCCCGTTCGGCGCGCAGCCAGGCCGCTCGGGGGAACGCCGCGAGGTCGGGCTGTCCGGGCGTGAAGTCGATGCGGGCGGGCGTCGCGCGCAGGGCGTCGAACACGGCGGCGTCGGGCTCGCCCTCGAACAGAGGGCCGGGCGTGGCCGGTCGGAGCCGCGATGCCGCGGAGTCCGATGAGCCGCCACCGAGGTGCGGCGCCGCGACGACGACCGTGCCGCCGCGTCGGCGTCCCTCGACGTGGCCCTCCTCGGCGAGCCTGCGGTACGCCTCGGTGACCACGCCGCGCGACACGCGCAGTTCGCCGGCGAGCACGCGGGTGGGCGGCAGTCTGCTGCCGACGGCCAGCCGGCCGTCGGCCACCGCCTGCCGCAGCCGCCGCGCCAGCCACTGCGCCTTGCCTCCGGCGGGCGCGTCCCCGATGTCCAGCTGGAGGAAGTCGGAGCCGTGGGCGGGGAGTGCGTCGCCCGTCGACTCGGCCGCCACCGCAGATCCCGTCCTCTCGTCGTTCACCGCGGGACATGCTGTCATGCCGGCCGGCGGACGACGCTCCCGGTGCCCGTCCACGACCGCCGGCCCGGTGCCCGTATCAGGCGGCCGTCCTCGACTCCGCCGGGCGCCGCCGCAGCGCCGGCGTGGTCAGCGCGGGCGGGCTCCAGACGCCGTCCGGCGGGTAGACGTCGGTTCCGGGCGGCACGATGGCGTCGATCCGGTCGAGTACGGCGTCGTCCAGCGTCACGGACGCGCCCTTGAGGGTGTCGCGCAGCTGCTCCATGGTGCGCGGGCCGATGATCACCGAGGTGACGGCGGGATGCGCCAGCGGGAAGGCGACGGCCAGCTCCGGGAGCGTGCAGCCGGCCTCCTCGGCCACGGCGACGAACTGCTCGACCGCCTCCAGCTTCGCCACGGTGCGCGGCGCCGCCGGGTCGAAGCGGGCCGGGTGCAGGGTGGGGCGGCCGCTGCTCAGGTCGAGCGGGCGGCCCTTGCGGTAACGGCCGGTCAGGAACCCGGAGGCCAGCGGGCTCCAGGTCAGCACCCCCATGCCGAGGCGCTGCGCCACCGGCAGCACGTCCCGCTCCACTCCCCGGGCGAGCAGCGAGTAGGGCGGCTGTTCCGTGCGGAACCGCTGGAGGCCGCGCCGGTCGGCCAGGTGGTACGCCTCGACGATGTCGTGCGCGGGGAACGTGGAGCAGCCGAACGCCCTGATCTTGCCCTGCCGTACGAGATCGGTCAGCGCGGACAGCGTCTCCTCGACGTCCGTGGTCTGGTCGGGCCGGTGCACCTGGTAGAGGTCGATCCAGTCCGTGTCCAGCCGCCGCAGACTGTCCTCGACCGCCCGGACGATCCAACGCCGGGAGTTTGCGCCCCGGTTGGGGCCGTCGCCCATGGGGAAGTGGAACTTGGTCGCGAGCACCACGTCGTCGCGGCGGCCCTTGAGCGCCTTGCCGACGACGGTCTCCGACTCCCCGGCCGAGTACATGTCGGCGGTGTCGACGAAGTTGATCCCCGCGTCGAGCGCGGCGTGGACGATCCCGACGCAGTCGTCGTGGTCGGTGTTGCCGACGGAACCGAACATCATCGTGCCGAGGCAGTAGGCGCTGACCTCGATGCCGGTCCCGCCCAGTACACGGTGCCTCATGCGACTCTCCTTGGCCGTCGTCCTGTCGGGGGGAACGCCGCGACCCTACGGGTTGGAGTCCTCTCCAGGGCAAGCGCGGCGGCGGGCCCGTGCGGCACGGCCGCGATCGTAAAGGCGTGGCGAGCCGGACGAGTTCTGGACGACGATGTGCCCATGAGTGATCAACCCGAGCGCTGGACGCAGGCGACCGTCTACCCCGACATGTGGACCGACCCGGACCACGACCCCCGCCACGCCGAGGGCCCCGGTCCGGAGGGGGAGCTCGCGACGCTGGAGGACTTCCTCTCCGGCTACCGCCTGACCCTGCGGATGAAGTGCGACGGCCTGGACCCGGAGCAGCTCGCCCGCCGTTCGGTGCCGCCGTCCACGATGTCGCTGCTGGGCCTGGTCCGCCACCTCGCCGAGGTGGAGCGGGACTGGCGCAACTGGATCACCGACGGCGATCCGCTGCCGAAGCTGTACGGCGAGCGCGACGCGGACTTCCACGGCGCCGTCGCCGACCGGGCCGTGGTCGACGCCGCGTTCGCCGACCTGGAGCGCGAGCAGGCCGCGACGGACGCGGCGCTGGCCGCCCATCCGGACCTGGGCGAGCGCCTGGGGAAGGACCGGACGTCGGTCCGGGAGCTGCTCGTGCACCGGATCGAGGAGTACGCCCGCCACTGCGGCCACGCCGATCTGCTGCGCGAGTGCGTCGACGGGCGCGTCGGCCAGTGACGGGACGCGGCTTCTTCCGCGGGACCTGAGCCGTGCGCGCGCCCGCGCGGGAGCCCGACATCCGGACCCCAGCCCCGCACCCGGGCTCCAGCCGCACGCCGGGCCCCAGCCGCACGCCCCGACTCGAGCCGCGTGGCAGGCGCCTGCTCTCATACGGCGGCGTGCCGGTCCTCGAACGCGAACTCCGGGTCGGACGCGGTGAGGATCGCCGTGTGGGTGCGGGCGGCGGGCCAGTGGGCGGTCAGTTCCCCGCCGATCGTCCCGAGCAGGTCCGGCATGATCCGCCCGCCGTCGTCGTGCATGGCCTCGGTGACCACGAGGATGCGGCGGGTGTGCTCGCCGACCGCGGAGTGACCGCTCTGCCGGTGGGTCCAGCGGCGGGCGTGGGAGCGTCCGGCCGAGTCGACGAACGTCACCTCCCCGGGAGCGGGGTGCTCCAGGCTGCCGTCGAACGCGGTGTAGTGCTCGTCACCGCGGGCGGGACGCACCTCCAGCAGCGGTCCCGTGATGCGGTCGGCGTCGAGGGCGGCGACGGGGACGCCGTAGGCGGCGGAGATCGCGTTGCACAGGTCCACCACGGGGTGGATGCGCGGCAGGTCGCCCTTGGTCCTGAGCCGTCGCAGCAGGGACTCCGAGGCGCACCGGTACTGCGTCGGCTTGAGTCCCATCCGGGAGAACGCCCGCCTCCAGGCCAGCACTTCGGGGAACTCGCTCTCGGGTGCGCGGGCCAGCCGGGCCGCGGCGCGTTCGGTGTGCACGGCGGCGCGCGTACCGGTGTCGGCGCGGGCGTCGACGCCCGCGGCGTACAGGGCGCCGACGGTGAGGTGCGGGTGGGCGGACCAGATGGCGTCGGCATGACGGAAGCGCATGATCAGGCCACCGCCAGCCGCACGCCCATGCCCGCGAAGCAGACCGCGAACACCCGGCGCAGCGCCGTCATCGCCCCGGGCCGGGACAGCACGCGGTCGCGCACGGCGGCGGCGCACAGCCCGTAGGCGGCGAAGACCACGAACGTCATCGCCATGAACACCGCGCTGAGCCGCAGCATCGCGGCGACGGAGCCGGACTCGCCGGCCGGGACGAACTGCGGGAGGAACGCGACGAAGAACATCGTGACCTTCGGGTTGAGGAGATTGAGCAGCACCCCGGAGACGATGACGCGGCTCGCCGGCTGCCGCTCCGCACCGCCCTCGACGACCAAGGCGTCCTTGTCGCGCAGGGTCGACCAGGCCATGTACAGCAGGTAGCCGACGCCGAGGTACTTCACCGTCTCGTAGGCGACGGCGCTGGTGTGCAGCAGCGCGGCGAGGCCGCTGATGGTCGCCGCCAGGTGCGGCAGGATGCCGACGGTGCAGGCGAACGCGGCGATCAGGCTCGCCCGGCGGCCGTGGGCGAGTCCGGCGGCGAGGGTGTACACCACGCCGGTGCCGGGGGTCACCACCACGATCAGGGTGGTGAGCAGGAACGCGATGCTCAAGGGGGGCCTCCGCTGGGGTTCGTTCGAGGTGGTCCCAGCCTGGTGCCGGCATGGACCGGCCGACAGAGCCAAAGACGGCGTGATCCACCGGTCCAAACGCGGGCGGGCTCACCGCGGCGCACCGGACCGTGACCGGTTTCCACGGGCCACTAGCATGTGGCTGCACCGGATTGATCAACAGAGGAGCGTCGTGCGAGAGATCGCCGTGTTCAGTGGCAGCGCCCATCCCGAGCTGGCGGCCGAGATGTGCGCGCACCTGGGGGTGCCGTTGAGCCCGGTGCGGGTGAACCGGTTCGCGAACGACTGCCTGGAAGTGCAGTTGCAGGCCAACTGCCGTGAGCGGGACGTGTTCCTGGTGCAGCCGCTGGTCGCTCCGGTGCAGGAGCACCTCGTGGAGCTGCTGCTCATGTGCGATGCCGCGCGCGGGGCGTCCGCCCGGCGGATCACGGTGGTGATGCCGCACTACGCCTACGCCCGCTCCGACAAGAAGGACGCGCCTAGGATCTCGATCGGGGGCCGGCTGGTCGCGGACCTCATGGTCGCCTCGGGCGCGAGCCGGGTGCTGGCGCTGACGCTGCACTCGCCGCAGGTGCACGGGTTCTTCTCGGTCCCGGTGGACCATCTGCACGCGCTGCGGGAGCTGGCGCAGCACTTCCGCCGCTACGACCTGAGCAACACCACCGTCGTCTCGCCGGACCTGGGCAACGCCAAGGAGGCGGCGGCCTTCGCCCGGATGCTCGGCGCGAAGGTGGCGGCCGGGGCCAAGCAGCGCTTCGCCGACGACCGGGTGAGCATCAGCTCCGTCATCGGGGACGTCGCCGGCCGTGACGTCATCGTGCTGGACGACGAGATCGCCAAGGGCAGCACCGTGCTAGAACTCCTGGAGCGGCTGCGGGAGCTGGGCGCACGCTCGGTGCGGGTGGCCTGTACGCACGGGCTGTTCTCGGCGGGGGCTCTCAAGCGGCTGTCCGAGCAGCCCGACGTCCTGGAGATCGTGTGCACCAACTCCGTCCCGGTCCCGCCGGGCGAGCACACGGACAAGCTGCGCGTCCTGTCCATCGCCCCGGCGCTGGCGGAGGCGGTCCGGCGCATCCACAACGGCGAGTCGGTGAGCGCCCTGTTCGACGCGACATGAACCGGCGGCGCGGAGGCGGACGCGGGCCGGTCGCGGCGGGCGCTCCCTGAGCGTCGCGACGTCCGGCTCCGAATCCTCCCCGTCCCGCCTCGAACCGCCCTCTTCCGGGACTCCTGACCGCCCCTTCCGGCCCCGACCGACGGGCTGCCGGGGCGGGGGTTACGCTGCGGGCATGACCTCACAGCCCTACCTCTCCCGGCTGTTCTCGCTGGACGGCCTGGTCGCCGTGGTGACCGGCGGGAGCTCCGGCATCGGCCGGGCGATCGCCGGGGCGCTGGCGCGCGCCGGGGCGAGCGTGGTGGTCGTGGCCCGCACGGAGGCACGGCTGGCCGCCACCGTCGCCGAGCTGACGGCCGACGGCTGCCGGGCGGCCCGGGTCCGCGCCGACCTCGGCAGCCGCGACGGCGTGCGCTCGGCGGCGCAGGAGGCGGCCGGGGCCTTCGGCGAGCCGGACATCCTGGTCAACTGCGCGGGGATCAACCTGCGTCCGCCGATGGGCGAGCTGGGCGAGGACGTCTGGGACGCCACCATGGCGGTGAACCTGGAGGCGCCGTTCCTGCTGGGGCAGCGCTTCGGGCCCGGCATGGCCGAGCGGGGCTTCGGCCGGATCATCCACGTCACGTCCCAGCAGGCGCACCGGGCCTTCGTGGACAGCGGGGCGTACGGCGTCTCCAAGGGCGGGCTCGAGTCGCTGGCCCGATCGCAGGCGGAGGCCTGGTCGCCGTACGGCGTCACCTGCAACACCCTCGTGCCCGGCATCGTCATGACGCCGCTGAACGCCCGGCTGTCCGCCGACCCCGGGAAGGCGGCGGAGCTGGCCGGGCGCACGATGGTCGGACGCAACGGGCTGCCCGAGGACTTCGCGGGTGCGGCGGTGTTCCTCGCGAGCCGTTCCTCCGCCTACGTCACCGGGCAGTCGATCTGCGTGGACGGCGGGTTCTCCGTCCACTGAGCCGCGCCCACCCCGGCGGCGACATGGGCGGTCACCTTCTGGCGCCGCGCCATCCGGCCCCCACCCCCGCCAGCTGGAGGGCCAGCGCCAGCAGGCCGAGAAGCATCAGGTTCGTGGAGGAGAACACGTCGTTGGTGCTCAGTTCCGCGGCGTTGATCAGAAACGCGATGAAGAACAGCACCGCTGCGATGATCGCCATCATGTCGGTCTCCTGACGTCGGTTCGGTTCACTTCGGTTCGGTTCCGTTCGGGTTCGGTGACTCCCGTATGCCCCGGAACCGCTGCGGCAGGCGCGGGGGCGGCACCGGCCGAAAAGTCCGTGCAGCGTGTCTTGTCAGCTCCGCGCACCTGACCGTACGCTCCGCTGAGCAGCCATGGGAGCGCTCCCATGACCTCCGCCGACTCACCCCCCTCATCGGAGGCACTCATGAGTTCCTGCCGGTTATGTTCAGCCACCCCCGAACCGTCCGGGCGGCGCGCGGCTCCTCCTTCGAGGCGGCCCGCATGAGCCGGAGGCGGAGCGCGGTCGAGACGCGCGAACCATCGAGCTCTGCCGCCACGAGCGGTCTGCGCACCCTCCCCGCCCGCTACCGGCAGCACAGCTTCACCGTGCTGCGGGTGTCCGTGGGGCTGCTGTTCGTATGGTTCGGGGCGCTGAAGTTCCTGCCGGACGTCAGCCATGCCGAGGACATGGCCACCCGCGTGGTGCACGAGCTGACCTCCGGGGCCGTGCCGGCCGACGTGTCCCGGCCGCTCGTCGCCCTGATGGAGATTCTGATCGGGGCCGGGCTGGTCACCGGGCTGCTGCCGCGCCTGACGCTGCTGGTGTT
Source organism: Streptomyces sp. NPDC006610 (assembly GCF_040611575.1). NCBI lineage: Bacteria > Bacillati > Actinomycetota > Actinomycetes > Kitasatosporales > Streptomycetaceae > Streptomyces > Streptomyces sp. NPDC006610. The sequence goes on along the minus strand of NZ_JBEXOP010000009.1, from coordinate 38,100 downwards.
CTTCGCGCACATGGCCGGGACGTTCACCGCGCTGGTCGTCCTGCGTTCGGAGGTGTGGGACGGGAACGTCGCGGTGCCCACCATGGCCGGACAGTACGTGATCAAGAACGTCGTGCTGGTGGCGGCGGGCCTCGCCATCGCCGCGCACCTCCCACAGGCCGGTGCCGGGCCCAGCAGGACGGCCGGTGACGGGGAAACCGGCACCGGGCCCAACGCCCCCGTGAGGGCGCCGAACCCGGTGGTCGAAGCAGCCCCGGACCCGACGTCAGTCCCGGTGCACGGTGATCCGCCGCTCGGCGCCGACGCCGTTCACGGTCACCCGTAGCACCGCCGTGCCGGCACGGCGTGCGACGAGCGTTCCCGAGACGGGGTCGTAGGAGACGACCGGCGCTCCGCCGTCGTGGCCGCGCTCCCCGTCCCCGGCCACGTCGACGCGGGTTCCGCTCCAGTCGGCGGAAACCGGCCAGGCCACCGGGACGCTCCGGGCGCCGTCCTGGGTGAGCGTGGCCGCCGCCTCGGCCCGCTCTCCGACGGTGAGCGTCTGCGGAGCGCTGAGCGTCACCGTGTCGGTACGGGCGTGCACCTCGGCCCGCAGCCACCTCTCGGAGTCGTCGGACGGGACGTCGTACAGGTCGTGGATCCGTCCCCGGCCCGGATCGATGCCGAGCATGGTCCAGCCGGTGAAGCCGCCGCCGTCGGGCGTGCCGGCCGGGTTCTTGCCCGAGTTGCCGTTGACCAGGTACGGCACGCCGTCGACGGAGGAGGCGGCGAAGACGCCCGCGTGGGCGCCGACGAACGCGGCGGACTTGTGGCTCTCGGCGCGGAAGCCGGCGAGCCACTGCCGTACCAGGGCCGCCTCCTTGCGGTCGCCGAGCTGGCTGGCCTTGTTCGGGAGCGGGTCGTCCGTGGGATGGTGCTGGAAGACGACGACGCCGCTGACCGACCTGTCGCCCGCCGCCGCCTCGAGCTGGTCGTGGAGCGTCTGGAGCTGGCCGAAGCCGCCGCCGCGCAGGGTGCCGGTGGAGGAGTCCAGGGTGATGAAGCGGGTGCCCTTCATGTCGAACACGGACGTGGTGGGGCCGAATTCGGCCTCGAAGTTGCGGGTCGAGCCCGGGCCCATGATCTCGTGGTTGCCGGGGACGTAACGCCACGGGACGCTCCCGCCGGTGCGGGCGTCGAACTCGTCGAGCAGCGTGCGGGCGAGGGCGAAGTCCGCCGGGGACCCCTCGTCGACGAGGTCGCCGTTGATGACCAGCAGGTCCGGGCGGGCCTCGGCGATCTCGGCGAGGGTACGGCGGGCCGCCTCGACCAGCGGGCTGTCCGGGGCGCGGGCGACGAACTGGGCGTCGGACATGACGGCCACCCGCAGCGGACGGCCGCCGACGGTCCCGTCGGTGACCACGACCGGGTCGGCGACCCCGGGCGGGTCGGGCAGCTCGACGTCCGGGGCGACCTTGACCCGTAGGTCGCTCACCGTGACCGCGCCGGTGTAGGAGCGGGCCGCGCTGGTCTCCAGGAGCCGGATCCGCTGGAAGGTCAGGGGGTGGGCGGTGCCGGCGGGGACCGGGAACTCGACCTTGCGCCAGCCGGTCCAGGTGATCGTGGGGCCGTCGAGGTTGGCGGTCACTCCGGAGCCGGTGCGGTACTGGAGCCGGGGCCAGGCGCCGTTGCCGTCGCCGTGGATCCACAGGGTGACGGCCTGCGGCTGGCCGGGCAGTGGGATCGGCAGCGGCGGGACGGCGTACTGGCCGCGCGTCGCGGTGGAGCGGGTGAAGTCGTACGTCAGCCGCAGACCGGGCGCGCCGTCGTGGCCGGGCGCCGGGGCGACCGATCCGCCGGGGGCGCGGTCGTGCGCGGACGTCCACGACGCGGCGTCGGAGAGGTCGGCGAAGGGCGTCTCGGCCAGGCCGACCGTGACGGCGACGTCGGTGGTCATCCCGCGGACCGTCAGGCGCAGGGTGGCGGAGGCGCCGTCGACCAGGCCTCGCACGGTGAACGTGGCGTCGTCCGCGGGCCGCACCTCGACGATTCCCCGGCCTCCGGTGACCTGGACGTCGGACGCCTCGATCGGGGCGGAGTGGCCGAGGGCGTCGTAGCCCGTGACCGTCAGTCGCGCTTCCTTGCCGGCGCCGTCGAGCGCCACCAGGCTGCTGCTCGGGGCGATCCGCACGGCGGGGGCCAGCACCGTCAACTCCTTGTGCCCGTCGGCCCGGTGCCCGGCGGACGCCACCACGCGGGCGGTGCCTGAGCGGCGGCCGGTGACGACCGCGGTGCCGTCCTCGCGCGAGTCGACCGACAGCCGGCCGCCCTCGGCGCGCCAGTGCACCCGGCCGGCGGAGACGGGAGCGTACGTCTCGTCGTGGGCGAGGGCGCGCACGGTGCGGCGCAGTCCGGGCAAGACCCGGTCGGCGCCGTCCGCCGTCAGGGCGGGCAGGACGCGAAAGCCGTGCACGGCGCCCGATCCTGGGGCGGCGAACAGTCCCAGTCCGTTGGCGACCTGCCGTTCCGAGCCGTCGGAGGGGCTGTTGACCAGGCCGGTCGTGTCCTCCCCCGGCAGGCGGGCGGCCATGGTGGTCGAGCCGCCGCCGTCCATGTTCAGGGCGTCCACGGCGCCGAGCCCTTTCATGAAGGCGCCCAGTTCGTTGAGGTCCATGCCGCGGCTGTCGGTCTGCTTGCCGTCGATCGCGACCAGGTACATGGTGCGGCCGTCTGCGGAGAAGCCCGCACCGGTGCGCGAGGTGGCGGTGACGGTGTCGCCCTCGGTGAAGCGCCGTACCACGCCGTCCGCGACCAGCACCTGCCCGCCGCCGACCGCGACCGCCACCTCGCCGAAGTCGGCGCGCGGGCGGTAGGCGACCTCGACGGCGTCGCCGGGCCGCAGTCCGGCGAGCGCGTCGGCGCCCGCTTCCCGCCCGAGCAGCACGGAGTCGCCCGCGGGGACCGGGTCGCCGCCGACGGAGGTGCGTACGTCGGTGACCCTGCCGTCCCGCAGCCGGACCTCGGCGACCCGGCCGGCGCCGCTGACGGGCTTGGTGCGGGGCGAGGGACCCCACTGGTCGGTGAACAGGCCGATGCCGCCGGCCTTCAGGACCGGGGAGTTGACGCCCGCCAGTTCGAGGGTCCGCGTCCCGCCGACCGTGACCCGGCCCTCCAGGAGGACCTGGGCGAGCCGGCCGATGCCGTCGGCGCCGATGGCGACCGCCTGACCGCGGCCCGGGGTGGGCGAGTTGACCAGACCGTCCTTCCGGGACACCGCGGCGCCGATGGGGGCCTCGGTGTCGTTCATGTCGAAGTAGTCGCCGTTGATCGCGGCGACGGCTCCGGTGCGCCGGGCCTGTTCGGTCACCCGTGACTTGCCCGTGACGGTGCCGGAGGAGATGTGGTCGACGCTCAGCCGGTCGTCGGCGAGGTCCGCGACGAGCACCTGTCCGCGGACCCATCCGCTTGCCCCGAACCGATCGAAGCGGGTCAGGGTCAGGCCGGGTGCGACCGGGGTGCGGTCCTCCCGGGTGACGATGGACTCCCCGGGAGTGCTCGGGATCAGGCGGGGCGCTGCGCCCGCGCCCGGCGCGCCGTGCGGGGCCGCCACGACGTCGTCGGGGGCCGACGCCTGAGCGGTCGTCACCGTCGCGGCGCCGATGCCGAGTGCCATGGCCAGGGCGAGGACGACGCGGGTGCGCCGTCTCGCGGTCCGCGTGCGCGGGGCGGCGGGATCAGGAGGGAACGACACTGGCTGACTTCTTTCGCTCTCGTTCCGGCGGGCAGGGGTCAGCGTTCAGTTGACGCTCCGTGGGTGTTGAGGCGCCGTGAGGTGTGTGACCGTCAGCAATGCGCCGGGTGAACACTGCGGCCCGCTCCGCCGGGCTCGTGGCTCCCCCGCCGACGCAGTCATTGTCGCGGTGCGGGGCCCGGCGGCAAAGGCGATACACGGACAGCCGGGGCGTTCGAAAGCGTTCGGGTCGTTCAGTCGGCGGAAGCCGGGCGCAGGGCGTCGAGTTCGCGGTTCAGCTCGGCGAGGAACCGCACGACGACGGCCAGTTCTTCCTGGGTGAAACGGCTGCGCGCCGCGTCGGTGCCGCGGGCCAGTGGCCGGAAGTAGTCCCGGCCGACGGCTCTGGCCGCCTGTGCGTAGTGAAGGTGCACCACGCGGCGGTCGTCGGCCGCGCGGACGCGCCGGATGTGACCGGCCTTCTCCAGCCGGTCGACGCACGCGGTCACCGCGCCGGACGTGAGGTGGAGCCGGCGCCGCAGCCGGCCGGGCGTCATGGGCCCGTCGTCGGGGTCGGCGTCGAGGATCGCGATGAGGGCCTGCACGTCGGTCAGGTGCAGGCCCTGCGCCTGGGCGAAGTCCTGGGCGATGCGGTTGAACTCGGCGTTCATGCGACGCAGCAGAACCGCGAAGGACTGCAACCCCGTCGGGTCGTCCGCCGGAAGTGATGGCGAGGGCATGCCGGAACCGCTCATGTCTTGAGTATAAGGTTTCTCAATGATTGACATACTTTACTGTCGAGGCATGATCACGCCGCGGTCACTCCGTCCACTTCCGGGATGCTCATGAACATCACACCCCGCCGGGCCCGCCGGCTCGTGCCCCTGCTCCTGCTGCTCGTCTGGCTGGGCATCGGGGGAACGCTCGGGCCGTACGCCGGGAAACTGGGCGAGGTGGCCACCAACGACCAGGCCGCCTTCCTCCCGCGCAGCGCCGAATCCACCCGGGTGCTCGACGAACGGGAGGCCTTCGACCAGGCGGAGACGCTGCCCGCCGTCGTCGTCTGGACGGCGGACGGGGAGCGGGTCGCCGGGGCGCAGCGCACGACCGCCACCGACGCCGTCGGTGCGCTCGCCGGCGCCCCCGGCGTCGTCGGCCGTCCGTCCCCCGCCCTGCTCTCCGACGACGGCAGGGCACTGCAGGCCGTCGTCCAACTGGAGCCCCACCTGGGCGAGGAACTGCCCACGGTGCTCGACGGGGTGCGCGAGGCGGCGGAGAGCGTCCCGGACACGACGGTGCAGATCGCCGGACCGGCGGCGAGCCAGGCCGACCTGTCGGACGCCTTCGCGGGCATCGACGGCCTCCTGCTGGGCGTGGCGCTCGGCGCCGTGCTGCTGATCCTGCTGCTCGTCTACCGGAGCGTCCTTCTCCCATTCGTGATCATCCTGGGTTCCGTGTTCGCCCTCGGACTGGCGAGCGCCGTCGTCTACGCGCTCGCGGACCGGGACGTGGTCCGGGTGGACGGCCAGGTGCAGGGCATCCTTTCGATTCTGGTGATCGGCGCGGCCACCGACTACGCGCTGCTGCTGGCCGCCCGCTTCCGCGAGGAGCTCGCCGTCCGCGGGGACCGGACCGCCGCCGCGGCGACGGCGGTGCGCAGGTCGTTCGGCGCGATCACGGCGAGCGCGGCCACCGTGGCGCTCGGCCTGCTGGCCCTGCTGGCGAGCGATCTGACGAACAACCGCGCCCTCGGACCGGTCGGCGCCATCGGCATCGGGTGCGCGGTGCTGTCCACACTGACCTTCCTGCCGGCCGTGCTCGCCCTGCTGGGCCGGACCGCCTACTGGCCGTCCCGGCCCCGTGCGTCGGACGCCTCGGCGAAGGGACACGGGGTGTGGCGCCGGGTCGCCGCCGAGGTGGACGGCCGGCCGCGCCGGACCTGGCTGGTGACCGCCCTCGTGCTGGCCTTCTTCGCGGCGTTCTCGCCCTCCCTGTCCGCCAAGGGCGTGCCACTCGACGAGGTCTTCGTGGGCGAGGCCCCCTCGGTCGCCGCCCAGGAGACGCTCGGTGAGCACTTCCCCGGCGGATCCGGCAACCCCGCCGTCATCATCGCCGACGCGGACCGTGCCGCGCAGGTGACGGCGGCGGCGCGCAACACCGAGGGCGTGGCGACGGCCGACCCGGTCTCCGCCTCCGGACGGCCCGGGGGCGGCGAGCCACTCGTGGTCGACGGCCGCGTGCGCATCGACGCCACCCTCCGGGCGGCGGCGGACAGCGACGCCGCCAAGGAGACCGTCGAGCGGCTGCGCGCCGAGGTGCACGCGGTGCCGGGCGCGGACGCCCTGGTCGGCGGGTACACCGCCCAGCAGTACGACACCCAGCGGACCGCCGCCCGGGACCGCACGGTGATCGTCCCCGTGGTGCTCGGCGTCATCCTGCTGATCCTCGTCCTCCTGCTGCGCTCACTGCTGGTGCCGGTGCTCCTGGTGGCGACCGTCGCGCTCAACTTCCTGGCCACGCTCGGCGTGTCGACGCTGGTCTTCGAGCACCTCCTCGGCTTCGGCGGCGCCGACGCGTCGGTGCCGTTGTACGGCTTCGTGTTCCTGGTGGCCCTCGGCGTCGACTACAACATCTTCCTCATGTCCCGGGTCCGGGAGGAGGCGCTGGAGCACGGCGCCCGACAGGGCGTGCTGCGCGGGCTCACCACGACCGGCGGCGTGATCACCTCGGCCGGCGTCGTGCTCGCCGCGACGTTCGCGGCGCTCATGGTGATCCCGCTGGCCTTCCTGGTGCAGATCGCGTTCATCGTGGCCTTCGGCGTTCTGCTCGACACCCTCGTCGTCCGCTCGCTGCTGGTACCCGCGCTGATGATCGACATCGGTCCCCGGGCATGGTGGCCCAGCGCCCTGGCCCGCGACGGGCAGGGGGAACGGGACGGCGCTCAGTAGACGGTCAGCCCGTACGCCGACAGGACCTCGACCACCGGCTGGTAGTAGGCGACGCCGCCGGAGGAGCAGTTGCCGCTGCCGCCGACGAGGAGGCCGAGGGCGGTGGTGCCGGAGAAGGCCGGGCCGCCCGTGTCGCCCGGCTCCAGGCAGGCGTTCGAGCGGAAGAGGCCGTACACCGTGCCTCCGCCGTAGGAGACGGTGACGTTGATGGCGGTCACCGTGCCGCAGCGCAGCCCGCCGACCCGGCCGACGTGGCAGACGCTCTGGCCGACGCGCGGAGCGGTGACGCCGGTGATGTCGCGGACCGCGCCGCCGCCCAGGGAGACTTCGCCGGGGCGGGCGACGGAGGGGTTGGTGTAGCGGACGACCCCGTAGTCGTCGGACGGGAAGGACACGGCGTCGGTGACGCCGACCGGGATCGTGCGACCCGGGTCCGCGTACCAGGTCGTGCCGGTCGACAGGCAGTGCCCGGCGAGGAGCGCGTAGGTCGTGGTGGAGCTGCGGGCGTTGAAGCCGACCGTGCACACGCGTCCGTTGTCGCCGTACAGCAGGTCACCGCCCCGGACGACGACCTGCTGGGCGCCGACGGAGCCGGCGGCGTGGGCGGGGGCTGCGCCCAGGAAGCAGGCGGCCAGGAGCGCCAGGGCGGTCGACACGGCCGGGGCGAGGGACGGTTGTCTCACGGATCCTCCAGGCGAGGCGGCAAAGTCGTACGGTCGCTCGCCTCATGGTGGAGGATCCCGGGGCGGTGGGACAGACCGGCGCCGGTCGTTCGGCCCGGACTACCGGTTCTGCAGCTGCCGGAGCTGGTGGTATCCGGGCGCCGAGCAGTGGGCCTGCACCACCCTCGCGCCGTGGAGCACGCTGTCGTGCGCGACGTCCGGACAGTGTCCGGAATGCTTCGTGAAGCAGCTTCCTCCCCCGGCCCTCGCGGTACAGCAGGGTCATCTCGCACCGCAGCGCGTTTCAGCTCGCGTTGCTCAGTTCATGACCTCGATCACCGGCCTGGGGATCGGCGTCTTCCCATCGAGGACGGCCGGGACGCGTTCCAGGACGCCGCCCGCGAAGACGTCGTACAGCGGCAGGGTTTCCAGGTGCACGTAGCCGATGTGGCAGTCGCAGGCGGCGAGCGGGCAGCCGCGGGGGCGCAGGGCGGCACGGTAGCTGCCGTCGTAGAGGTTGCCGAGCGGGGCGGGCACGAAGTGGCAGCGGCGGACGGTCCCCTCTCCGTCGACCGAGATCACGGACTCGCCGGTGCGGCAGGGCAGTCCGGCGCTCGCGTGGGGGTGGCGGCTGTAGGGGAACAGCGGGTCCAGGGCGGTCCACCGGTCGGCGTCGGCGTCCGTGTAGACGTGGCCCTCGGCGGCGTTGACCCACAGGTAGACGTGCGGGGGCAGGTCGGCGCGCAGGCGGCGGGCGTGCGGCAGGTGGTCGGGCAGGCCGACGACGCCGACGCTGAAGCGGACGCCGCGCTCGGCGAGGTCCCGGCACTTGGCGAGGAAACGGTCGTAGGGGGTCTGGCCGGGGTGGTACGTGCACCACAGGGCGAGCGTGCCGGGGTCGGCGTCGGCGAGCCAGTCGGTGCGGCAGCTGAGGTTCGTCTGGATGGCGACCCGGCGGATGTGCGGCAGGTGCGACAGGCGGGCCAGCGTGCGCCGGTACCAGGAGCGGACCAGGCCCTCGCCCCAGGGCGTGAACAGGATCGACAGCCGGTCGCCGGTCTGGCCCTCGGCCCAGGCGGCGAACCGTTCCAGGGCCGCGCGGTCGGCGCGCAGCTGGGCGGGGGTGTCGCGCCGCTTGGCGAACGGGCAGTAGGGGCAGTCGTAGTCGCAGGAGGCGAGGGGGCCCCGGTAGAGGAGGGTCAGATCCATGGCCGGGCGGTCACTTCCGCTCGTAGGCGGCCATGGCGGCCCGCACCGCCGGGGAGAACAGCTCGGGGCCGATGGCGTCGGAGTGGGCGAGGCCCTCGGGGGTGAGCCGCAGGGTCGTGGGGTCGGTGTCCGCGAGCCAGCCCCGGTCGGCGAGGCGCGCGAGGTCGGTGGCGAAGTCGTCGGCGGGCGCGGCGCCGAACCGGGCGCGGTAGTCGTCCACGCGCAGGCCCTCGGCCTGGAGCAGGGACTGGAGCAGATGCCGTCGGCGTGTCTCGTCGGCGTTCATGCGGTAGCCGACCTCGGCGTGGGAGAAGTCGGCCGTCGCGACGTAGTCGTCGATGATGCCGCGGATCTGGTGCATGCCGACGGCGTAGTCGAAGGAGTAGTGCAGTCCTGCGGTGTAGGAGCGGGCGCCGCAGCCGAGGCCGATCATGCCGTCGGTCTGGCAGGCGTAGTCGTCGGCGCCCTGGGCGGGGGCGTCGGCACGGCGGAACATACGCATCGACTGCTGGGTGTAGCCGTGGGCGAGCAGATGGTCGCGTCCGGCGCGGTAGAGGCGCAGCCGCTGCTCGTCCCACTGCGGGTCGGGGCCGGGGCGGCGGCGGTCGAGGCCGGTGAGGGGGCGGACGTAGAGGGGGTAGAGGTACAGCTCCTCGGGCCGCCAGTGCAGGGCCGCGTCCAGGGAGTGCCGCCAGGTCTCCTCCGTCTGGCCGTCGATGCCGTAGATGAGGTCGATGTTGAGGACCGGCACGCGGGCGTCGCGGATGCGCCCGAGGGCCGCCTCGACGTCGGCGCGGCGCTGGGGGCGTACGGCGGCGCGGGCCTCGGAGTCGACGAAGCTCTGCACGCCCAGGCTGAGCCGGGTGGCGCCGCGCTCGGCGAGCACGGCGAGCCGGTCGGCGGTGGCGGTCGCGGGCGAGGCCTCCACCGACAACGGGACGGCGCGCAGGTCGGCGCCCATGCGGTGCTCGGCGATGTCGCAGAGCCGCTCCAGTTCGGCGGCGGTCAGGAAGGTCGGCGTGCCGCCGCCGAACGCGGCGGTGGCGAAACGGACTGCCTCCCCGTCGCCGAGGGCGGCGCGCACGGCGTCCGCCTGGCGTTCCAGGGCGTCGAGGTAGGCGCCGGTCAGGCCGTCGGGGGCGCCGATACGGGTGAACAGGTTGCAGAACCCGCAGCGCACCTCGCAGAAGGGTATGTGCAGGTAGAGGGAGAGGGCGTGCTTGGGTTCGGCCGCCCACAGGGATGCCAGCTCCGGACGGTCGGGCAGCCTGCGGTAGGCGGTCTTGTGGGGGTAGGCGTAGACGTAGCTCTGGTAGGGGCCGAGGTGGGTGGCGGGCAGGGCGGCGGTGGTCATCGGGCGGCCTCGGTCGGCGTGGGGTCGAGGAAGAAGTGGGCGTAGGGCACCGTCCACACGGACTCGTGGCCCAGGCGGTGGCCGGTGTAGCCGTCGTCGCCGTAGGCGGTGCCGTGGTCGGAGCAGACGATGGCCAGGCAGCGGCGCCGGGAACTCGCGGCGGCGAACAGCCGCCCGATGTGCCGGTCGACGTATTCAAGGGCGGCGGCGTGGGTCTCCCGGGTGTCGCCGGCCTCGCGGGTCGCGCCGGGAAGGTGGAACCAGTTCGGCTGGTGCAGGGCGGAGACGTTGACGAAGAGGAACAGCCGCTGCTGTGCGGGGAGTCCGGCGACGACGCGCTCGGCGCAGGCGACCTGGTTCTCGAACGACCGGGGTGAGGTGACGCCGAACTCGGGCGTCCAGTGGGACTCCTGGAAGAGTCCGGGCAGCACCGAGCCGAGCGCGCCCTGCTTGTTGAAGAACCCCACTCCCCCGATGCACACGGTGCGGTAGCCGGCCGCGGCCAGGCCGGCGACCAGGTCCGGGCTGTCGTGGACGAACGTCTTCTCGGCGGTGGTCTCGCTGCCGGCGAAGCGCGCGGCGAACAGGCGGGGGTGCGGTCCGGGGCCGGCCGGGGTCGGCAGGAAGCCCGCGAAGATCGCCTGATGGGAGGCGTAGGTGAAGTTGCCCGGGGCGTGCCGCTTCTCCCACCGGCCGCCGGGCAGGTGCCGGGCCAGGTTGGGGAGGCGGCCCGCGGCGGCCAGCTCGGCGGCGACGTCGTAGCGCAGGGTGTCGAGCGTGACGAGGAGCAGGTCGTGACTGCCGACGACCGCGTTCATGTCCGGCTCGGCCGTTGCCGGGGCGGGGGGCGGGAGTTGCTCAGGGCTTGGGGCGGGCGAGGGCATGGCCGGGTCCTGTGGTTCGGGGCTGGTGCGGGTGCGGAGCGTGCGGGTGCGGAGGGTCAGGGGCGTGCGGGGTGGGTGGAGGATGCGGCTGCGGGTGACCCCGGGCGGGTGCGGGGTGCGGGGCGGGTGAGGGCTGCGGGGGGTCGTCCGGGGTGGGCGGGGCGGGCGTGCGGTGGTGCGGGGCGGGCGGCGGGTCCCAGAGGCGGTCCGGGGTGTGCGGGCGGTCCGCCGTGTCGGCCGGACCGGCGTGCAGGCGCAGCGCCGCGGCGACCTGGGCGGCGTAGGTGTCCATGCCCTCGGCGTCGCTGCCGGGCAGGCCGGTGAGGCGGGGCAGCAGGTCCCCGAAGGCGTTGACCTCGCCGACGGCCGCCCGGCGCCAGCCGGTCGCGGGCAGGAGGTCGACGCCCACGCAGAGGGTGCCGGGGAAGCAGGCGGCGGCCTGTTCGCACACGCCGAGCAGGTCGGTCCAGCGGGCGCCCGCGGCCTCGACGGCGTGCCGGGCGGCATCCAGGTCGCCACGGGCGCCCCCGAGGTGCAGGTTCGTCATGGGAGAGCGGCTGGTGCGCACCACCGCGTGGGTGACCCGGCCGGCCACGACGACGACCCGCAGATCCGCGGCGCGCCCCTGCTGGGAGGCCTTCGGCAGCCAGCGCTCCAGATGCAGTCCGTCCGGGGCGAGCGCGTCGACGATGGCCGCGACGTCCTGCTCCCGCTCGTAGCGGCGCACCTTCAGCGAGTTGAACAGACGGCCGTCCCCGGTGAGTTCCACCGAGGACGTCGCCCGGATCCGGCCGGCGCCGCCGCGTTCCACGGCGAGCACGCCGGAGGCCGACGAGCCGTGCGCGGGCTTGACGAACAGCCGGGGCATCCGGTGCTCCCGCATCAGCGCCCGCACGTCGTCCCAGCCGCGGACATGCGCCGACCCCGCGCCCGACGTGGGCGAGGCCGGGACGGGCACCCCGGCCGCGTCGAGGACGGCATGGCAGCGCCGTTTGTCGAACAGCACCGCCAGCTCGTCGGGGTCGTCCAGGCGGACGCCGCCGCGCAGTGTGCGCACGGCGGCGAGGAAGCCGGCGTACCAGCGTGCCGAGCCCTCCACCCGGGTCGGGTCCTGGGCACCGCGCAGCAGCCGGTCGACCTCCGCGTCCTCTCCCGGTGAGTCGAGCCGGACCACCTCGTCCGGCCCGAACTCCGCACCCTGGGCGCGCAGGACGTCCCGCCAGGCGACGAGGCGCGGGGCGGGCAGGCCCGCCGCCTGCACCGCGTCGCCGAACAGGGCCACCCGGCGGCTGCCGGGGTTGCCGACGACCGCGAAGCGCGTGCCGGGGACGTGCCGAGGGGTCATTCGCCCACGGAGACGTAGCGCCACACGCTGCCGTCGCCCTCGACGTCCTCGTCGGCGTCCGCGCGGTCGAGGTCGAGTTCGACGCCCGCGGGTTCCAGCGCCTGCCGGAGCCGCTCCTTCACCGGCTCGCTCAGGTAGTTGTGGTGCAGGTCGAGCTTCTTCAGATGGGTGAGCGGCCGGCCGTCCAGCAGCGCGGCGGCGCCCTCGTCGGTCAGAACGCCCATCGACAGGTCCAGCACCTCCAGGCGGTCGACCACCGGCGAGGCGGCGACGGCCGCGGCGACGGCGTCCTGCATCTCGCTGTTGCGCAGCGCCAGATGGCGCAGGCTCGGCAGCCGGGCGCCGGACAGGATCTCCGCCAGGTCGGCGATCTCGCTGTCGCCGCCGTAGTCGGAGGTGCCCAGCCACAGGTCGAGGTGCTCCAGCGCCGGCAGGTCGCTGGCGCCGACCCCGCGCACGACCTGCGCGGGCAGCCCGCCGGTCTCGACGGTCAGCCGGCGCAGGCCCGTGTGACGCAGCGGCGTGAAGGCGAGGTCCGTGCCGCCCCGGACGCCGAACTCCTCGAGTGCGGGGAACCCTTCGAGCAGGGGCGTCACATCGGTCTGGTGGATCCAGGAGATCTCGCACTCCTCCATCTCCATGTCGCCGAGGAACAGCGCCCGCAGCGCGGGGAAGCGCTCGCGCGCGGCCAGCAGGGCCTCGATGACCGGGGACGGGTCGCTGTCGTAGGCCTCCTGCCAGGCGCCGACGATCAGCGCCCGCACCCGCGTGGTGTCGACAGCAGCGCAGAACCGGGCGAACGCCGCCGTCCACTCCTCGTCGGCGTCGTACACGTCACTGGTGACCCGCCAGGCGAACGAGTCGGCCTCGGGCAGGTCGTCCGTGCGCTCATCGGGCCCCGGGAACGTGCAGGCGGGCAGCCGGTACAGCGCGTCGAGGTGGCCGGTGATGGTCATGCGGCTGCTCCTGTGCAGAGTGAGGGCGTGCGTGTGGCGATGACCGCAGTTCTACCAACAGCCACTGACAATCGGGGGTGGAGGGGTCTGCGGTGCGGTGTTCCGGGACCGCCGCCGACAGCCCGACACGCACGCTCGACGACGACCCTGCCCCGGCATCCGGCGGACGGACCCTCCTTGAACGGGGAACGGCACGCATCGGTCCGGGCGACCCACGGGCAACAGGGGCCCATCGCCCGCTCGGCGGTCCCTCCGCCGAGCGAGCGCCTGCCGGCCCTCCTGGGACAGGGCCCACGCACATCGCTCGCTCCAGCCCACCGGGGAGCGACGAGCATGTCGCGCACCAGTCCACTCGACCCCACTGCGCGACCGGCCCCACCCACCGGACAACGCCGGGCCACCGGGTCGCCGCACTGCAGGGTGGGATTGCACACGACGTGGTCCGGATGCCCTGCCGGTGCGCTTGCTCTTCGCCGGCGAAGCAGGGACTCCGGCATCACATCGGCAGCACATCGGAGTCGCATCTCCGCACAACAGGTACCGACCCATGCGGTCCGGTCCGCGCGCAAGTGCGCCGGACGATCCGGAAGTTGATACTCCGAAATTGCGCGGAGCCTTGTCAGCCCGCCGACGCCATCCTATTCTCACCGACGGAAAGCGCTTTCCCGGTTCAGGGGTCGTTCCGGTGGAGGCGCGCTCATCGCGGCGCCTGCCGCGCCCTCGTGCGGAGCCGCTGCAGATCCGGCGCGAGGCCGCCCGGGCTGTCGACGCACCACGGGACGGGGACGCACCCGAGCAGAGCGGTTCCACGCTGCCGCGGCATCGCCGATCCGCTTCCCGTTGAGCGGGCCACTGTCATGCCCACAACACAGCTGTGACGTGGCCGCGCAGCCCACGGCACCACCACTCGGCAATTCAAGGACGAAGGACGAGGCAACAATGAGACGACCAGTCGCACTGCGACTCTGTGCGGCGCTGGCCACGGGGGCCGTTGCCGCCGCGACCGGTGTGGCCCTGTCGATGCCCACCGCATCGGCGGCGACCGCCGGCGCCACCGGCTTCGCGACCCAGAACGGCGGGACGACCGGCGGCGCCGGCGGCCAGACGGTACGGGCCACCACGGGCACCGCGATCCACACGGCCCTGTGCAACCGCGCCAGCACCAGCACCCCGATCGTCATCCAGGTCGAGGGGACCATCAACCACGGCAACACCAGCCAGGTCTCGGGCCCCGGCTGCAGCACGGCCGCCGACCGCATCGAGCTCAAGGGCATCAGCAACGTCACGATCGTCGGTGTCGGCAGCGGCGCCGTCTTCGACCAGTTGGGCATCCACATCCGCGACGCCCGCAACATCATCATCCAGAACGTGACGGTCCGGAACGTCAAGAAGTCGGGCTCTCCCCTGTCCAACGGCGGCGACGCCATCGGCATGGAGGACAACGTCCGCAACATCTGGGTGGACCACACCACGCTGGAGGCGTCGGGCGGTGAGTCGGAGGGCTACGACGGCCTCTTCGACATGAAGAACAACACCCAGTACGTCACCCTGTCGTACAGCATCCTGCGCAACTCCGGGCGCGGCGGACTCGTCGGCTCCAGCGAGAGCGACCTGTCGAACGGGTACGTCACCTTCCACCACAACCTGTACGAGAACATCGACTCGCGCGCGCCCCTGCTGCGCGGCGGGATCGGCCACATGTACAACAACCACTACAAGAGCCTGAACGAGTCCGGCATCAACTCCCGGGCCGGAGCCAGGGCCAAGGTGGACAACAACTACTTCGAGGACTCCAAGGACGTCCTCGGCACCTTCTACACCGACGCCAAGGGCTACTGGCAGGTCGGCGGCAACATCTTCGACAACGTGACCTGGTCCAGCCCCGGCACCGACAACTACCCCGCCGGGCCCAACCCGACGTCGAACACCACGGTCGGCATTCCGTACGCCTTCAGCCTCGACCCGGCCAACTGCGTGCCGAGCGTGGTGAGCCAGACCGCCGGCGCCAACAAGGGCCTGCGGGTGTCCGACGGCAGCTGCACCCCGCAGACGCCGAGCCCCACTCCCACGCCGACCACCCCGACGCCGACGCCGACCACCCCCACCCCGACGCCGACCCAGCCGAGCGGGACCAACCTCAGCATCGGCGCCGGAGCGGACGGCACCAGCAAGGCCGACGGGACCAGCTACGGCAACGTGCGCGACGGCAACATGAGCACCTACTGGTCGCCGGCCGGCTCCACCGGCGCGGTCTCGGTCAAGTGGGGCTCCGCCACCGCGGTGTCCTCGGTGAACATCCGTGAGGCGGCGGGCGCCGTGGGCAACATCGGCTCCTGGCGGCTGCTGAACGGCAGCACCGGGTCCGTCCTGGCCTCCGGCAGCGGCGCGGGCGTCATCACCTTCCCGCGGACCTCGCTGACCAAGGTCACCTTCGAGATCACCGGCTCGTCCGGCACCCCGAGGGTGGCCGAGTTCGAGACCTACGCCGGATAGCACCGGCAGCGGGGAGCGGGGGCGTCAGGCCAGTCTCAGGACGAGCCTGACGCCCTCGTGCTGCACGGCCCGGTCGGAGCCCTCCCGCGCGCGGACGGAGATCACGCCGTCCGGCGACGCCGAGCCCACGAGACCGTAGACGTCCGTGCGCCCGAAGGGATACGCGTGGTCGTCGGTGGGCACGCGGTAGTCGGCGGTGGGGTAGTACGGAAAGCGCGTACCCCACCGGACCGTCACCGACGTGCCCATGTCGAGGAAGGGCTTCTCCGTGGGCGTGTCGGCCGGGAGAACGCCGGTGCGGTGGCGCATGGCCTGCCACACGAAGTACTGCGGGACGGTGAGGGAGCCGACGCGCCGTCCGTGCGGCCGGTGTTCCTCCTCGTCGGCCTTCCGGATGGCCTCCGCCTGCCCGCGCCAGTGCAGTGTGGTCCAGTGCAGTCCCCGCTCCTCCTGCGGCCGGTCCGGCCGCGGGCGGGTGTCGAGGACGAAGCCGACGAGCCAGTCGGCCCGCTGCCCGTCGTCGTGCCGGGCCGCGTACCGGGCGCGCTCCGCCGCGATCGCGTCGGCGCGGCGCGGACGGCCGAGGGCGCCGCGTACGCCGTCCGACAACCGCCCCAGCGTGGGCGGACGGCGCTCCGGCGGTTCCAGCGGGTAGCGGAAGGGTCCGGTGGGCGCCCTGTCGTCGAAGACGGCCCAGGGGACGCCGTCGATCAGCTCCCGGAAACGCCGCCAGCCCCCGAGACGCCGCACGCTGGGCGCGAGGACCAGGTCGTCGTGGTGGCCGGTGCGCGCCCGCACCATGAGCCAGTCCCGCACCGGCGGGGTCAGGAGCGCCTCGACGTCGGCCCGCGTCGGCATGTCGTCCACCGGGAGGCGCATCTCGGCCAGCAGACGCGCGTACGTCTCGTACTGGAGGTCGAGAACCGGCTCGAATCCGGCCGCTCCCCGTCGTGTCCGCTTCACTCGCTCCCCCTTCGCCGATCGAGCCGGCCGCCCGGCGGGCCTGCCCACGGACCGTCCACGGACCGTGGCCCGCACAGCGATCGCTGTGCGGGCCACGGCCTGATGGGTGCTGCGTCAGGCGGGGGTGATGTTCTCCGCCTGCGGGCCCTTCTGACCCTGGGTGATGTCGAAGGTCACGGCCTGGCCTTCCTGGAGCTCGCGGAAGCCGCTGGCGTTGATGTTGGAGTAGTGCGCGAAGACGTCGGGGCCGCCCCCGTCCTGCGCGATGAAGCCGAAGCCCTTTTCGGAGTTGAACCACTTGACGGTTCCGCTGGCCATGCCAGTACCTCTCGGTCGGTGACGGATCCGCACCGCGCGGACCCGAAGGTGATGGTCCTGGTCCTCGGGCCCTGCACAGCAAAACGCCCGCACCGGAGCGCGGGCGGGTACGGCGAACCAGACATCTGACAGCGACGCTACACGGCGATCGCCCCGGTCACCAGTGGATATCGCCAGACGGCTGAAGTCAGTCCGAAACCAGGCCCGTCGGCCGGGCCGGGGCGCCGCCCCGGCCGTCGCCCGTGACCTTCTCCGACCCTGCTCGGCGCGCACCGAACGGCGGGCACGAGACGCCTCACACCCGCTCCGATTGTTTCGATCCCGACTCGGAAACTTCAGACCTGTCGGCCGATCCCATCACGTCGTGAGCCGGCGGCCAAGAGGGCGAGCCAGGTGTCGTCGCCTCAGAAACCCTGCCTGCCACACCCATTGACAGCGCTTACAGCCACCCCTAAGTTGCCGCGAAGTTACGGGAAGAAGCTCGAAAGTTTCGGTCAACTGCGTTCCCCCCGCATGTGAGAGGCCCGAGCATGAGCACCTCCGTCCGGCCGGCTCCCCCGCCCGGCGCCCAGGACCCCCCTCCGGCACGCACCGCCCGCCGCGACCGGCCTTTGGCCAGGACCGGCCTGCGACGGACGCTGCGCCGCGACTGGCAGCTGTATTCGCTGGTCGTGCTGCCGCTGCTGTTCTTCCTGGTCTTCCGCTATCTGCCGATGATCGGCAACGTGATCGCCTTCCGCCGCTTCGAGCCGGGCGGGTCGATCTTCGGCGAGGAATGGGTGGGGCTGCGCTATGTGGAGATGTTCCTCAGCGATCCCACCTTCTGGCAGGTGTTCCGCAACACCCTGTGGCTCGGCGGCCTGACCCTCGTCTTCTGCTTCCCGATCCCGATCGTGCTCGCGCTGCTCCTCAACGAGGTGCGCAGACGGTCCCTGAAGCGGTTCGTGCAGTCGGTCTCGTATCTGCCGCACTTCCTGTCGATCGTGATCGTCGCGGGCATCACGCTGCAGATGCTCGCCACCGACGGCCCGGTCAACCATGTGCTCGGCTGGTTCGGGCACGAGCCGATCCGGTTCATCCAGGAGCCGGAGTGGTTCCGCACGATCTACGTCGGCTCGGAGATCTGGCAGACCGCCGGCTGGGGCACCATCCTCTACCTGGCCGCGCTCACCACCATCGACGAGGACCTGTACGAGGCGGCGCGCATCGACGGCGCCAACCGCTGGCAGCAGATCTGGCACGTCACACTGCCCGGCATCCGCCCGACCATGATCACGCTGCTGATCCTCAACATCGGCACGTTCCTCGCGGTCGGCTTCGAGAAGGTGCTGCTCCTGTACAACCCGCTGACCTATCCCACCGCCGACGTGATCTCCACCTACCTGTACCGCACCGGCGTGGAGTCCAACAGCTTCAGTTACGCCGCCGCGATCGGCCTGTTCGAGGCGGTCATCGGCCTGTTCCTGATCATCTCCGCGAACCAGCTGTCGCGCCGCACGGTGGGGACGAGCCTGTGGTGAGCGTCGACCGGCCGACGCGCGGTTACCGTGTCTTCCAGGCGGTCAACGGGGTGATCCTGACCCTCGTCGTGGCCGTGACCCTCTACCCCTTCGTCAACATCATCGCCCGTTCGTTCAGCGGGGAACGCCACATCCGCGCCGGCGAGGTCACGCTGTGGCCCAAGGGGTTCAACCTCACCACGTACGAGATCGTGTTCCGGGACGGCATGTTCTGGCGGAACTACGGCAACACCGTGCTGTACACGGTCGTCTCCACCGCCGTCGCCATGGTCCTGACGACCTGCTACGCCTATGTGCTGTCCAAGAAGCAGCTCAGGGGACGCGGCTTCCTCGTGGGGGCCGCGGTGTTCACCATGTTCTTCACCGGCGGCCTGATCCCCAACTACGTGCTGATCACCAGCCTCGGCCTGAAGAACACCATCTGGGCGCTGGCGCTGCCCAACGCGATCAGCGTGTTCAACCTGCTGGTGATGAAGGCCTTCTTCGAGAGTCTGCCGACCGAGCTGGAGGAGGCCGCGCAGATCGACGGGCTGAACACCTACGGCGTTCTGCTGCGGATCGTGCTGCCGCTGTCGAAGGCGGTCGTGGCGACGATGGTGCTGTTCTACTCGGTGTCCTTCTGGAACTCGTGGTTCGGCGCGTTCCTCTACATGGACAGAACCGAGCTGATGCCGGTCACCGTGTATCTGCGCAACCTCATCGCCGGCGCGACCAGCGGCTCCAACGCGGGCGCCGGGGCCGAGCAGCTCAGCCAGACCGCGGCGAACATCCAGGCGGTCACGATCGTGCTCACGTCGCTGCCCATCCTGTGCGTGTACCCGTTCGTCCAGCGCTACTTCGTCTCCGGCGTGATGCTCGGCGCGGTCAAGGGCTGACCGCGCGCCCCTCTCGTCAACTGGCCAACAGGAACAAGGGAGTACCCGTGCGCAACGCAAGACGCAACAACACCGGCGGGCTGTCGCGGCGTCAGGTCCTGGCCGCGGCCGGTTTCGCGGGGCTCGCGTCGGTCACCGGCTGCGGCAGCGGCGACGACGGCGGGGGCGGCAAGGACCTGTCGAAGAAGCAGAACGGCGCGATGAAGGAGTACCGGGCCGGGCAGCAGTTCAAGGCGTCGAAACCCCTCGACTTCGACCTGCTGCACAACGACAACCCGGTCTACCCGCTCAAGCGCGACTGGCTGTTCTGGAAGGAGCTGACCCGCCGCACCGGCGTCACCCTGAAGCCGATCGGCGTCCCGCTCAGCGACTACGAGAAGAAGCGCAGCGTCATGATCGGCGCCGGTGACGCGCCTTTCCTGATCCCGAAGACGTACCACCCCTCGGAGGTCGCGTTCGTGGCGTCCGGGGCGATCCTCCCGGTCAGCGACTACGTGCATCTGATGCCCAACTTCCGCGCGAAGGTGAGGCAGTGGAAGCTGGAGCCGGAGCTGGACTCCATCCGCCAGTCCGACGGCAAGTTCTACCTGCTGCCCGGCCTGCACGAGAGGGTCCGGTCGAACTACTCGCTGGCGCTGCGCACGGACGTCCTGGAGCGGCTCGGGCTGGCCCTGCCGACCACCTGGGACGAGGTGCACCAGGTGTTCCGGGCGATCAAGGAGGAGTATCCCGACCGCTACCCCTTCACCGACCGCTGGAGCACCAACACGCCCTTCCCGGTGGGCGCGCTGATGAGCTACCTCGGCCAGTCGTTCGGCGTCCGGGCCGGCTGGACGTACGACAACATCAGCTTCGACTCCCAGGCGGAGAAGTTCGTCTTCACCGGCGCGACGGACGGCTTCCACCACGTCGTGGAGTTCTTGCACAAGCTGGTCGCCGAGAAGCTGATGGATCCCGAGAGCTTCACGCAGACCGACGACGAGGCGGTGCAGAAGCTCCTCGGTGAGAAGGCGTTCGCGATCAGCGCCAACCCGCAGGAGCTGGTGCAGAACTACCGCTTCAACCTGGAGAAGCAGGTCGAGGGCGCGAAGATCGAGATGATCCCGGTGCCGCTCGGCCCGGCCGGTCCGGTGGTGCTGGGCGGCGCGCGGCTGGAGAACGGCGTGATGATCTCCAGCAGGGCGCTCGAGAGCGACAGCTTCGTCGCGCTGATGCAGTTCGTGGACTGGCTGTATTACTCGGACGAGGGCCAGCGGTTCGCCAAGTGGGGCGTCGAGGACGTTACCTACACCCGCTCCGGCAGCCGGTACGCGCTCAAGCCCGGCATC
Source organism: Streptomyces sp. NPDC006610 (assembly GCF_040611575.1). Classification (NCBI taxonomy): domain Bacteria; kingdom Bacillati; phylum Actinomycetota; class Actinomycetes; order Kitasatosporales; family Streptomycetaceae; genus Streptomyces; species Streptomyces sp. NPDC006610. The sequence continues at coordinate 17,536 of NZ_JBEXOP010000009.1, read as the reverse complement.
AGTCTGATGGGCTCCGACCCGGACGCGCCCAAGGACCTGCAGAAGGACTACGGCTTCTTCAACGGCGTGTTCACCTACGGCGGCAGCTGGGAGCTGGTGTCCTCGTCGTTCGGCCCGGACGAGAAGAGGTTCCAGGACGCCATGGTGGTGCGCGAGCAGCTCCCGGTGGCCCCGGCCCACCCTCTGCAGTCCGTCGAGCAGGAGCAGGCCTCGCTCTGGGAGACCCCGCTGCGCGACCACGTCACCCAGAACACCCTGAAGTTCGCCCTCGGCAAGCGCCCGCTGTCCGAGTGGGGCGCGTACGTCTCGGAGTTGAAGGCGAAGAACATGCAGCAGCTGGTTGACCTGCACAACAAGGCGTACGAACGCTTCCGGAAGGAGAACGGGTGATCCGCGTCCCCGCGGCGCCGGCCGGCCGCCACCCCGACGCCGGGCACGCCCGCGCCGGGGCCGGGGCCGGGCGGCCCGGCCCGACGCCGCGCCGCGGCCGGCGCCACCGGGCCTTCCCCGCCCTCCCGGGGCCGGCCGCCGGGGGCCCGCGGTGAGCGCCTCGCAGGCGTCGTTCGGCGCCGGCCCCCTGTCGCGGGCCGCCGCCCTGGTCCACACCGTCGTCACGGTCGAGGCGCTGCTCCTCCTGGCCGCCTCCCCGGGCCTGGCAGGTCTGTTCCTCCTCCGCCCGGACACCGCCGGCCTCCCCCTGGCGGCGTGCTGTCTGCTGCCGCTGGGCCCGGCCCTGTCCGCCGCCCTGTACGCCCTCCACCACCGCGGCCACGACCTCACCGACCTCCACCCGGCGCGCACCTACTGGCGGGGCTGGCGGCTCAACGCGTTGCCGGCGCTGAAGCTGTGGGCGCCCCTGCTGGCCTGGCTGACCGTGATCGCCTTCACGCTCACCCACTTCGCCGCCACCGGTCTGCCCGGCTGGTGGGCCGTACTGCTCGCGGGGATCGGGGCCGGCTCCCTGCTGTGGGGCGCACACGCCCTCGTGCTGACGTCCCTGTTCGCCTTCCGGGCCCGCGACACGGCCCGCCTCGCCGCGTACTTCCTGCTCCGGCACGGCCGCGCCACCCTGGCCGCGGCCTCGCTGCTCGTCCTGACCGCCGCCGGCACCGCCCTGCTGACCGAGGCCCTGCCCGCCCTGCTGGCCGCCCCGCTGCTGCTGTCGCTGCTGCACGGCAGCCGCCCGGTCATCGCCGAGACCCGGAAGGACTTCACCGTGTGACCGGGACCGGGAGCCGCCGGTCCGGGAAGCACGCGCGCTCCACGGACGGGCTCGCGCTCAGTGGATGGGCCTGCTCCGCTCGTCGGGCACGCCGGACTTGCGGAAGAAGTACGTGTTGATCTGGTCGCGCCACTCGCGGGCGCTGTGCAGCTGCTCCTCGTAGAGCTCGGCGACCCGCGCGTGGCGGGCGGGTTCGACCAGATGGGCGAGCGAGGCCCATACCTCGCGGGCCGCCTCGACCTCCTCGACGCCCTCGAAGTGGGTGTCGTAGATGTGCTGGATCACGGTCCGGCCGCTGTGCAGCACGTGCCCGTAGGGGACGTGGTGGAAGAACAGCAGCAGTTCGTCGGGGCAGGTGCCGGGCGACTCGTACAGGTCCGCCCACGGCTCGGCGTACTGCCCGGCGTATCCGGTGCCGGTGGCGCGGGACCGGTCGACGCCGACGCCGTCCCGGTCGGCGAAGTGGTAGGTGCCCCAGGGGCTGTACTCGTAGCCGTCCACGCTCGGCCCGTAGTGGTGCCCCGGCTGCACCATGAAGCCCACGCCGAGCGGTGCGGTGTACTTCTCGTACGTCCGCCAGGACCCGTCGAGGACCGTGTGCAGGCCGTCGGTCAGCCGCTGCGGGGCGTCCGGGTGGGTGAGGCGGATCCACTCGCCGAGCAGGGCGCGCGGGTCGGCGCCGGGCTGCCAGGCGAGCCGTCCGAACGTGTACAGGTTGGCCTGGGCGAGCGGGTGGCCGGTCCAGAAGGGGTCGTCGCCGGCGTTGGACACGGCGACGAGCCCGCCGCGCGCCAGCTCCCCCACGGTGGCGCCCCGCCCGTCCGGACGGAAGCGCAGCACCTCGCTCCACATGGGCCCCAGCCAGCACGCGTGCCGCTGCTGCCCGGTGTACTCCTGGGTGACCTGGGCCTCGACCGCGAGCCGGGTGCGGGGCATCGCTCCGATCAGCGGCGAGACGGGCTCGCGCACCTGGAAGTCCATCGGCCCGTGCTTGACCTGGAGCACGGCGTTGGGGGCGAACTCGCCGTCCAGCGGCACGAAGTGGTCGTGGGCGGCACGGGCCCGGTCCGTGGTCCGGTCCCGCCAGTCCTGGCGGTGGTCGTAGACGAACGCCCGCCAGTGCACGGTGCCGCCGTACGGGGCGAGCGCGGCGGCCAGCATGTTGGCGCCGTCGGCGTGGCTGCGGCCGTAGGCGAACGGGCCGGGCTGACCCTCCGAGTCGGCCTTGACGACGAATCCGCCGAAGTCGGGTATCGCCTGGTAGACGCGGCGGGTCGCGTCGGCCCACCACCGCCGCACCGCCGGGTCCAGCGGATCGGCGGTGTCCTCCCCGCCCAGCACGACCGGCGCGGCGAACGTCACCGACAGGTGGGTGCGGATGCCGTAGGGACGCAACGCGCGCGCGATGTCGGCGACTTCACCGATCCGGTCGGTCAGCAGACGCGCCTCGGTCTCGTGCACGTTGACGTTGTTCACGGTGATCGCGTTGATCCCGCAGGCGGCGAGCAGCCTGCCGTAGGCCCGCACCCGCTCCGACTCGCCGCGTGCCCGCCCGTCAGCCCAGAACAGCGACCCGCCCGCGTAACCCCGCTCGACCTGGCCCATGACCGGATGCACGGCCACGTTGTCCCAGTGGTCCAGCATTCGCAGGCCGACGGCCGGACGGTGCGTCTCGGGCGGCCACGCGCCGCGGAAGGCGTCCTCGCCTAGCCGGACGACGTGGAAGAGGCCGTACAGCAGTCCGGCGGGTCCGGCGGCGGTCACGGTGGTGGTGCCGTCGCGGCGGGAGCAGGTGAACTCCTCCCCCTCCGGGCCCTTCGCGTCCCCGGCCTCCAGCACGAGGTCGTGTGCGGGCGTCGCCGCGCCTGCGTCGTCGCTCGTCATCTGCCCGCCGAACCGGGCGCAGGCATCGGCCACTTCAGCGTGCACGGCGTCCACCGGCGGCCCCGAGCCGCGGATCAGCGTCCGCCGTGAGCCGAGCGGCCGGAAGACGGCCGGCGGGAGCCAGGCGGGGTCGACGCCCTCGGGCAGCACGGGCACGCGCGCGGGCAGCGGCATGAGGCCTCCCAGGTCGGGTGCGGGGCCCGGTGGTTCCCGCTCGGGCGGGCACGTCACGAACGTACCCGGGGGCGGGCGGGGAAACGCGTGTGCCGGCTGGGGAGTTCGTCAGCCGAGGAGGCCGCCCAGCGCCGTCGCGAGCGCCTGGCCGCCCTCCGCCACGACCGTGCCCGCGACCGGGGCCGGCAGCGTCTGGGCGGCGGCCCGCAAAGGCGCCTCGTTGGAGCCCGGGGGGTCTTCGAGGCGGCTGTCGACGTCCGACGCGACGGCCGTCAGGGTGTCCGCCAGTGGCAGTTCGGCGCGGTGCCGGGCGATGTCGTCCCGGAAACGGTCGAGCAGGGCGCGGACGTCCTCGATGGCCGAGGCACGGACGTCTCCGGTGGCGGCCGTCCGGCCGGGCGGCCTGCCGTGTTCAGCGGCCGAAGGTGTCGATGCCGGAGACGAGCCAGCGGCCGTCGCGCAGTACGACGTCCACGGCGAGCATCGCCCCGGCGTACGTGCCGCGGTCGGCCCCCTCGCCTGCGGCGTCCTTGGTGCCGGCGGTGCTGACGCTGCTCTGGTCGGCGTAGACCAGGACGCGGGCGCGGTCGCCGTCGATGCGTTCGACCGCGCTGTCCGTGACCGTGGTGGTGATCACCGCCTTCTGCTGCCGGGCGCCGGCCCGGACGGCGTCGAGCAGGGTCCGGTGCTGGGCGACGGCCCGGCCCGTGAGCAGTTCCCGGGCGGCCTTCTCGAAGGCGGCGGGGTCGGCGTGGTCGTAGGAGAAGAGCGCGGCGACGGCCTTGGCCGTCTGTCCCTTGATCTCGCTGGTGCGGGCGGCGTCGGTCAGGGCCGTGTTGCGTGTCGCCGGGTCGTCCCGCAGACTCTCGGCGCGTGCGTGCGCCCAGCCGGCGAAGCCGCCGAGGGCGAGGGTCAGCAGGCACAGCAGCACCAGGGAGAGCGGGGCCTGCGGCCGGGAGCGGGGTCTTGTGCGCTCGCGCCCGCCGTCCGTGGGCGCGGGTGGGGCGGCGGCACGCTTCGGGAGTACGGCGACACGGGCGGCGCCCGCGGGGGTGGGCAGGGGCGTCCGGGTCGCCTCGCGGGCCTGGCGGCGGCGCCGGCTGTTGATGTGGTGTCGGGTCGTCGGCATGGCGTGTCGTCCTCTCGTGCGGCGGCCGGGGTCAGCCGGCCGGGGTGCCGCCGACGGGGGCCTGGCCCAGGGCGCTGAGCTTCCACCGGCCGCCCGTGCGGGTGAGTTCGCCGAGCATGCGGCTGTCCTTGTCGGTGCTCGCGTCTCCGGGCGCCTTCACCGTGACCCGCAGGGCGACCAGGATGCGGGCGCGGCCGGCCCGGTCGTCCAGTTCGGTGACGGCGCCGGACAGGACGCGGGCCGTGGTGACGGTCTTCGCGCTCCGCACCTGGTCGGCGAACTCCTCGCGTCCGGCCACCAATTGGTCGTGGAGTTCGCCGGTCGTGGACGACTCCCACAGGTCCAGGCCCCGGTCGAGGCTGCGGTGGTCCAGGGTGTTGAGGTTCTGGACGGCCTGCTCACCGGCGGCGAGGGCCTGGTCGCGCTGGGCGGCGTAGGCGGCCGAGTCGTCGTGCGCGGCGTCGTACCAGCCCCAGCCCGTCCACGCCGCGAACCCGCCCGCGACGAGGGTGAGGGCGAGGGCTGCCACGACCGGCAGTGACCGGAACGCTGCCGAGGCGCGTGCTGTGCGCTGCATGGTGGTCTCCCCTCTCCGCCGCGCGTTCAGCGGGCCTTGATGTCGGCGATCCGCCACCGGTCGTTCTGCCGGCGGACGGTGACGGTGAGCTGGGCCGCCGCGGTGGTGGGCTCCTCCTTGCCGCGGTGGGAGATCTGGTCGAGGAAGACGAGCAACGTCGCCGTGTCGCCGTCCAGTTCGACCACTCCCGTACGGACGGCCTGGGTGCTCAGGGTGACGCGCTGCCCGGCGAGGTCGGCGCGGACCCGCTCCATCAGCTCGGCGTACTGGCGGGCCGCGCGTCCGGTGAGGACGGAGCGCGCGGACCGCTCGGTGGCGGCGAGGCCGTCCGGCGCGTACGAGAAGACGCGGGCGAGGGCGCTGCCGACGTCCCCGGCGACGCGGGTGGTGGCCTCGGTGTCGGTCAGCGCGCGGTTGCGCGCCGACGGATCGGTCCTCAGCTCGTGGGCGTGGTGGAAGAATCCGCAGCCGGCGAGGACCAGCGCGACGGCGGCCGTGGCCGGGGCGGCGCGCCGCAGGCGAGTGCGTGACGGGCGCGGGGCGCTCGCTTCCTTCCCCTGCTCGCCCTCGGTCCCGTCGCCCCCGGCCACGGTGTCGGCGTCCGGAGCGCCCCCGGCCCCGTCGCCCTGGGCGACGGTCTCGGCGTCCGGGCCGTCGCCGGCCTCGTCCCGCGGCCGCCGGATGTGCAGGAGCCGTGTCATCGGCCGTCGTCCTCCCCCGCCGTCCGCGCGAGCGGTACGGCGCTCAGTGCCCTGACCTTCCACTCCCCGTCGCCCGTGCGGGCCAGGACGGCCTCCAGGCGTTTGCGGTCCGTGGTCGGCGTCTTCGCGCCGGCCGGCGTGACCTCCACGCGCACGGTCGCGATGAGCTTCGCCGTGCCGGACCGGGTGTCCAGGGCGGTGACGGCGGCCTCGGTGACCGTGCCCCGCGCGGATGCGCCCGACCTGGCCTCGGTGCGGGCCAGTTCGTCGCCGAGCGGGCCGGTCGAGGCGGCGCGCCAGGCCCGGATGCCCGCCCGGGCGCGCTGCGGGGACGAGGCGTCGAGGGTGTGGAGCACGGCCAGGGCCTCGCGCCCGTCGGCCAGCGCCGCGTCGCGTGCCCGGCCGTGGGCGAGGGAGTCGTCGCCCCGCGCCTGGGCGTAGCTCCATGCGCCCGCCCCGCAGAAGCCCAGCGCCAGCGCCAGCATCGTGCCCGTGAGCAGTCGGCCCCGTGTCATCGGCCCGCCCCCGGGTCCGGGACCAGCAGCCCGGCCAGGCCGTCCGGGCGGATGCTCCCGCCCGTCCCCGGCAGGGCGAGCGCGCCCGGCAGCGACGCGGCGGGTGCGCCGGTCCCGGCCCGGCTGCTGCCCGAGGGCAGGGAGCCGGGCCTGGCCGGCGCGGGAACCGGTCCGCCCCTGGGGGCGTTGGCAGAGCCGCGGACGTTGACCCCGCTCGCGGCCGGCGCGGTGCAGGACGCGCCGGTGTTGAGGGCGGGGGCGGTGCCCAGGTCGAGGCCGTTGCGGTAGCGGGTGCCGCCGTAACCGGCGGTGCAGGGCAAGGGCTTGAAGAAGGTGACGGCCAGGCCGAGCCGCATCTTTCCTCCCTCGACGGCGGTGGCGCCGGCGGAGACGGCCGCCGGGTACTTCACGAGGAGTTCCTCCAGGCCGCGTTGGCGGGTGACCGCGATCTCGGAGGTGGTGAGCAGGTTGGCGAGGACGACGCCCAGGCTGGGGTCGAGGTCCTGGAGGAGGCCGCTGACCTGGGTCGCGGCATCGGGGGTCACGGTGAGCAGTCGGCGCAGGTCGGCGTCGGAGCCCTTGAGGGCGCGGGCGAGTTCCTCGGCGCCGGTGGCGAAGCCGCGGATGGCCTCGGCCTCCTCCGCCTGGGTGCGCAGGACGGTCTCGGCGTCCGTGATCAGCCGGGTCGTGGTCGGCAGGGCGCGGTCGGCGGCCTCGATGAAGGCGCTGCCGTTGTCCAGCAGCGCCTCCAGGTCGTCGCCGTGGCCCTCGAAGACCTTGCCGAACTCGTCCACTACCGTGCGCAGATCCTCCAGCGGCACCGACGTGGTCAGGTCGTTGACGCCGGTGAGGACGTCGGTGACGGGCGCGGGCACCTCGGTGTCGGACCGCTCGATGCGCGCGCCGTCGGCGAGGTAAGGGCCGCCGTCGCTGTCGGGGCGCAGGTCGATGTACTGTTCGCCGACCGCGGACAGCCCTGCCACCACCGCCCGCGTGTCGGCGGGGATGCGGGGCGCGGACTTCTTGATGCGCAGTTCGGCGACGACCCCGTCCGCCGTGAGGTCGATCGGCCCCACCCGGCCGACCGACACGCCCCGGTAGGTGACGTCCGAGTGGGTGAACAGACCTCCGGTGCGCGGCAGTTCCACGTCCACGGTGTAGTGGTCGGCGACGCCGACGTACCGGCCGAGGTCGGCGTAGCGGATGCCGAGGAAGCCGAGGACGAGGACGGCGATGACGAGGAAGGCGAGGTTCTTCAGCCGTACGGCGAGGGTGATCATCCCGGTTCGCCTCCTGTTCCCGTCGGCGCGGACACCGACGGCAGCGGCACGGGCGGGGACGCCGGCCTCCCCTCGCCGGAGGGCTTCTTCGCCGTTCCCCGCGGCACCAGGGGCGGAATCACCTGCGTGCCGGGGACGGCTGCCATGGTCAGGTACACGTTGAGGTAGTCGCCGCGGACGCCGCGCAGCACCTCGTCGGTGAACGGGTACGTCAGCAGCACCTGGAGGGAGTCGGGGAGGTCGGCGCCCGCGTCGGCGAGCGCCTCGAGGGTGGGCGCGAGGGCCTTGAGGTCGGCGATCATGTCGTCCTTGCTCGCGTCGACGGTGGCGACGGCGACGCCGGACAGGGTGTCCAGGGAGCGCAGCATCGTCAGCAGCGAACCGCGCTGCTCCTCCAGGGTCTTCAGGCCGGGCGAGAGGTCGGTGAGGACGGTGCGGACGTCGTCGTCGCGGTCGGCGAGCGTCGCGGCGAGCCGGTTGACGGCGTCGAGGGCGCCGGTGATGTCGCCGCGGTGGGCGTCGAGGTCGGCGACCAGTTCCTCGACCCGTTCGAGCATGGAGCGCACCTCGGGTTCGCGCCCGCCGAGGGCGGCGTTGAGCTCCCGTGTGATGGTCCTGAGCTGGTTGACGCCGCCGCCGTTGAGGAGCAGGGACAGGGCGCCGAAGACCTCCTCGACCTCGGTGTTGCGGCCGGTGCGGGAGACGGGGATGACGCTGCCGTCGCGGAGCCGTTCGGCGGTGGCCGGTTCGGTGGGCGCGACGAGCTGGACGTACTTCTCGCCGAGGAGGCTGGACTGTTCGAGACGGGCGCCGGCGTCGGCGGGCAGCCGCACGTCGCCGTTGATCTTCATGGTGACGCGGGCGGACCAGTCGTCGCCCAGGCGGATGCCGGTGACGCGGCCGACGGCGACGTCGTTGACCTTGACGGCGGCCTGCGGGACCAGGCTGAGGGCGTCCTGCAGTTCGGCGGTGACGGTGTAGGGGCGGGGGCCGAGGTCGGCGCCGCCGGGCAGCGGCAGGTCCTCGATGCCGTCGAAGCGCGGGAGGGGGACGGACAGCGCGCCGACGGCCAGGGTGAACCCGAGACCGAGGGCCAGCAGTCCGCCGATGCCGAGCCCGGTGCCCGCGGCCACGCCGCGCGCCGTGAACGCTGCGCGCCTCACCGCCGCTCCTCCCCCGCGGGCGCCGGATCGCCGCTCTGCGACCCCCCGGTCGCGGGCAGGGGCAGCAGCGGTCCGCCCATGCTGATCTCGTTGAGGTTGGCCCGCCCGTCGAGCGTGCCGGTGCGGGGGTTGTAGGCGCCGACGACGTTGCCCGCGGCGAGCGGCGCCACGTCCAGGGCCTCGGCGAGCGAGGCCCGCTGCCGGACCAGGGTCTCGGTGATCGGCACCAGCCGTTCGGTGTTCTTCTTCAGCTCGCCCCGGTTGTCCTCGATGAAGGTCTTGACCCGGCCGAGGGCGGTGCCGAGTTCCTCCAGGGCGCCCGCCAGGTCGTCCTTGTTGTCGGCGAAGAACGTCACGACCGTGTCCAGCCGCTCCTGTGCCGTGCGCACGTCGCCGTCCTTCTCCTTGAGCATGGTGGTGAACGACTGCAGCCTGGCGAGCGTGGCGAAGAGTTCCTCGCTGGAGCCGTCGAGGGTCTTGGCCGCCTTGCCGAACTCCTCGATGCTGTCGCCGATCGCCTCACCGTTGCCGTCGAGGTTGGCGGCGCCGGTCGTCAGCAGCTCGGACAGGGCGCCGGCGGAGTTGGCGCCGTCGGGGCCGAGGGCCTTGCTCAGGTCGGTGATGGAGGCGTAGAGCTGGTCGATCTCGACCGGGATGCGGTTGCGGTCGGCGGGCAGCACCGCGCCGTCGGCGAGGGCGGGCCCGGACCGGTAGGCGGGGGTGAGCTGCACGAAGCGGTCGGCGACGACGCTGGGGGCGACCACCACGGCCCGCGCTCCCCGGGGCACCCGTACGCCCTCGTCGACCGCCAGTTCCACCCGCACCCGGGTGCCCTGCGGCCGCACCGACTCCACCTCGCCGACCCGGACGCCGAGGATGCGCAGGTCGGACCCGGCGTAGATGCCGACGGCCCGGTCGAAGTAGGCGGTCAGGCGCAGGCCGGTGTCGTCGAGGGCCCGCACGGCGGCCAGTCCGGCGGCGACGACGGCGAGGGCGATTGCCGCCGCGAGGAGTCTGCTGCGCCTGCTCATCGCTCACCGCTTCCCGGGGCCTGCGCCGGCTGCTTCGGCGGCATGCATCCGCTCTCCGGCCGGGACTGTGCGGGCAGGTAGTCGCGGGGCACGACCCCGCAGAGATAGCTGTCGAACCAGCGGCCGTTGCCGAGGGTGTTGCCGATCAGCCGGTAGTAGGGGCCGACCAGTGCCAGGGTCCGGTCGAGCTGGTCGGTGTTGCGCTCCAGGACCGTGGTGACGCGGCCGAGCGCCTTGAGGGTGGGGCCGAGTTGGCGGTTGTTGTCCTGGACCAGGCCGTCGAGTTCGGTGGCGAGGGCGCGGCTGCCCTCCAGCAGGGCGTCGATGGCGTCGCGGCGGTCCTGGAGTTCGCCGAGGAGGGAGCCGCCGTCCTCGACGAGGGTCTCGAAGCTGGACTTCTTGTTCTCCAGGGTCCGGCTGAACCGGGCGCTGCCGTCCAGGAGTTGCGACAGCTCCCGGTCCCGCTTCGACACGGACTCGGACAGGTCGGACAGTCCGGTGGCGGCCTTGCGGACGTGCGGCGGCGAGTTCTCGAAGGTCTTCGAGATGGTCTCGAAGCTCTCCGCGAGCCGGCGGGTGTCGATGGCGTCGACGGTCCCGCTGAGGTCCTGCAGCGCCTGGGTCACGTCGTACGGCGAGGTGGTGCGGGCCAGGGGGATGCGGGCGCCGGGGTCCTGGCGGGCCGTGCCGAGCGGGTCGAGGGCGAGGTACTTGTCGCCGAGCAGCGTCTTGACGGCGATGGCCGCAGTGGTGCGGTCGCCGATCCAGGCATCCTCGACCTCGAAGCCGACCTTGACCCGGTCGCGGTCCAGCGCGACGCCGGTGACCTCGCCGACCTTGACGCCGGCGATCCGCACCTCGTCGCCCACGTCGAGGCCGGCCGCCTCGGAGAAGTCGGCGCTGTAGGCGGTGCCGCCGGACAGGGAAAGCCGGTCGGCGTTGTAGGCGAGCAGGGTCAGCAGCGCCGGCAGGAGCAGGCCGACGAGCGCCACGGCGACGGGGTCGCGTTCCTTGACGGGCTTGAGTCTCATGCGCCGCACCTCGCTTCGGTGACCGCGATCCCGGTCGGCGGGCGGGAGCCGTCCGAGGTGCCGACCCCGCCGACCCGGGCCTCGCAGAGGTAGAGGTTGAACCAGGAGCCGTACGACGACAGGCGGGCCAGCGCGGTCATCTTGGCGGGCGTCCGGGCGAGGAAGTCCTCGATGCGCCCGGTGGCGTCGCCGAGGTTGCGGGAGAGGCGGCCCAGTTCGCGGATGTCCTCCTTGAGCGGCTCGCGTCCCTCGTCCAGGAGGCCGGCGGTCACCGTGGTCAGCTCGCCCATGGCGGTGACGGCCCTGCCCAGCGGCTCGCGGTCCTCGTTGAAGCCGGAGACCAGCCTGCGCAGCGTGTCGACCAGGTCGTCGAAGTCGGCCTCGCGGTCGTTGAGGCTGGTCAGCACCGTGTTCAGGTGGGCCACGACCTCGCCGATCACCTTGTCCTTGGCGGCGACGGTCGTGCTGAGCGAGCCGATGTGCCGCACGAGGCTGTCGACGGTGGCGCCCTCGCCCTGCAGCACCTGCACGATGGAGCCGGCGAGTTCGTTGACGTCCTTCGGGGAGAGCCCTTCGAACAGCGGCTTGAAGCCGTTGAAGAGGAGGGTCAGGTCCAGGGCGGGCGCGGTGCGGTCGAGGGGGATGGTGTCGCCGCCGGCGAGGGAGCCGGCGAGGTCTCCGGTGCCGCGGTCCAGGGCGATGTAGCGCTGGCCGACCATGTTGAGGTACTTCACGGCGGCGGTCGTGGAGCGGGGCAGGGTGCGGTCCTCGTCGACGGTGAAGGTGACCTGTGCGGTGCGCCGTTCGACCACGCGGACGTCGGTGACCTCGCCGACCTCGACGCCGGAGATGCGTACGCTGTCGCCGGCGACGAGGCCGGTGACGTCGGTGAACAGCGCCTTGTAGGAGCGGCTGCCGTCGCCGACGCCGGTGCCGGCGACGCTCAGACCGAGCACGGTCGTGGCCGTCGCGGTCACCAGCAGGAAGGCGAGGGACTTCAGCAGGGGGCCGGTCAGGGGGCGGCGGCGGGTGTGCGCGGAGCGCTCGGTGCGGTCCTTGCCGTGCCGGGGTCTCATCGCAGCGTCACCTCCGAGCCGCGCAGCACGGGGCCGGCGAGCAGGCTGCTCCAGTCCGGCAGGTCGGCGGGGCGTTTCCCGGCGCCGGGCGCGAGCAGTTCGTTGACCAGGTCGTTCTCCTGCGGGGAGTTGGCGGGCCCGAGGTCCTGGGCGGCGGACGCGGGGGGCTGCGCGGCCGGTTCGGCGGGCACGCCGAGGTAGGGGACGGGGTGGCAGCGGGGGCCTCCGCCGGCGTCGTACGACGGGGTGTCCCGGCCGGGGACGTAGGCGCCGCGGGAGGGCACGGTGGTGACGTCGACCCGCAGTCCGGGCCGGTCCGTGCCCTTGCCGAGCGCCTTGTCCATGGCGGGGACGAAGTCGGCGAGGGTGCGCAGGGTGCAGGGGAAGGACGGGGAGTACTCGGCGAGCAGTTCCAGGGTGGGCCGGGAAGCGGCGGAGAGCCGGATGATGGTGCGCTCGTTCGCCCGCAGGAAGGCCGTCAGGTCCTCGGCGGCCCGGGTGGTGGCGCCGAAGGCGCCGGCCAGTTCGCTCTCCTTCTCGGCGAGGGTGCCGCTGGTGGTGGTGAAGTCGGTGAGCGCCGTGAGGACCTCGGGTGCGGCGTCGGCGTAGAGGTGGCCGACCTTCACGAGTTCCTTCAGGTCGCGGTTGAGGGCCGGCAGATGGGGATTGAACTCGCGCAGGTGCGCGTCGAGCCGGGTGAGCGTGGCGCCGAGCCGCTCGCCGCGGCCCTCCAGCGCCCGGGACACGGCGGACAGGGTCGCGGACAGCTTCTGCGGCTGGACGGCGGTGAGCATCGGCAGCACGTTGTCGAGGACCTGCTGCAGTTCGACGGCGTTCGCGGAGCGGTCCTGCGGGATGACCGCGCCTGCGGCGAGCCGCTCGACGGTGGGCCGCTCGGGCGGGACGAGGGCGACGAACCGCTCGCCGAACAGGGTCGTCGGCAGCATCTGCGCGCTCACGTCGGCCGGTATGTCGGCGAGGGCGCCGGGGCTCAGGGCGAGGGTGAGCCGGGCTCCGTCGTCGGTGGCGTCGATGGCGCGGACCTCGCCGACGACGACGCCGCGCAGCTTGACCTCGGCGCCCAGGTGCATCTCGTTGCCGACGCTGCCGGTCTCCACGACGACCCGGGCGGAGTCGGTGAACCTCTTGTCGTAGACGGCGACGGCCAGCCACACCAGCAGGGCGGGCGCCAGCAGGAACACCACCCCGGCGAGCCGGCGGCGCAGCGTCGCGCCTCGGGATTCGCTCATCTCAACCCGCCACCTTCACGGTCGTGGTGGCGCCCCACAGGGCGAGCGACAGGAAGAAGTCGGTGACGCTGATCAGCACGATGGCGTTGCGCACCGACCGGCCGACGGCGACGCCGACGCCCGCCGGGCCGCCGGTGGCACGGTAGCCGTAGTAGCAGTGGGCGACGACCACCATCACGCTGAAGATCAGCACCTTGAGCACGGACAGCAGGACGTCCGTGGGCGACAGGAACAGGTTGAAGTAGTGGTCGTAGGTGCCCGCGGACTGGCCGTTGAAGAGGACCGTGACATAGCGGGACGCCAGGTAGGAGGAGAGCAGTCCGATCGCGTAGAGCGGGACGATGGCGACGACGCCGGCGATGATGCGGGTGGTGACCAGGTAGGGCAGGGAGCGGATGCCCATGCCCTCCAGGGCGTCGACCTCCTCGTTGATCCGCATGGCGCCGAGCTGCGCGGTGAAGCCGGCGCCGACGGTCGCGGACAGGGCGAGCCCGGCGACGAGGGGGGCGATCTCACGGGTGTTGAAGTACGCGGAGACGAACCCGGTGAACGCGGCGGTGCCGATCTGGTCCAGGGCCGCGTACCCCTGGAGTCCGACGACCGTCCCGGTGAACAGGGTCATCGCGATCATCACGCCGATGGTGCCGCCGATGACGCCGAGACCGCCGGTGCCGAACGCGACCTCGGCGAGCAGCCGCTGCACCTCCCTGAAGTAGCGGACGAGGGTGCGCGGGACCCACAGCAGCGAGCGGGCGTAGAAGAGGAGCTGGTCCCCGGAGCGGTCCAGCCACAGGAGCGGGGAGGCCACGGGCGTCAGCCTCCCTTCGGCGGGACGAGTTGGAGGTAGACGGCCGTCATCACCATGTTGACGAAGAACAGCAGGAGGAAGGTGATGACGACCGACTGGTTGACCGCGTCGCCGACGCCCTTGGGGCCGCCGCGCGGGTTCAGTCCGCGGTAGGCGGCGACGATGCCCGCGATGAAGCCGAAGACCAGGGCCTTGAGTTCGCTGATGTAGAGGTCGGGCAGCTGGGCGAGGGCGGAGAAGCTGGAGAGGTAGGCGCCGGGGGTGCCGTTCTGCAGGAAGACGTTGAAGACGTAGCCGCCGGCGATGCCGACCACCGAGACCAGGCCGTTGAGCAGGACGGCCACGCCCATGGTGGCCAGCACCCGGGGCACGACCAGGCGTTGCACGGGTGAGACGCCCATGACCTCCATGGCGTCCAGTTCCTCGCGGATCGTGCGGGAGCCGAGGTCGGCGCAGATCGCGGAGCCCCCGGCGCCGGCGATGAGCAGGGCGACGATGAGCGGACTCGCCTGCTGGACGACGGCGAGGACGCTCGCGCCGCCGGTGAACGACTGGGCGCCCAACTGCTCGGTGAGAGAGCCGACCTGGAGGGCGATGACGGCGCCGAACGGGATGGACACGAGCGCGGCGGGCAGGATGGTGACGCTGGCGACGAACCAGAACTGCTCGACGAACTCCCGGAACTGGAACGGTCTTCTGAACACCGCGCGGCCGACCTCGGCGGCGAGGGCGAAGAGCTGCCCGGTCTGCCGCAGGGCCCCGGTGATCATGCGCCGCTCCCGGACGTGGGGAGCGGGGTGGTCACGGGGAGCGGGGTGGCGGCGTAGGAGCTCTCGATGGCGGCGCGGGCGGCGGGTGGCAGCCGGTCGAGCAGGGACAGGACGCGTTCGCGGCGCCGGGTGACGGCCCGGCGGGGCGGGAGGCCCGGGGAGGGCTCCAGTTGCGGGACGATCCGTCGCGGCGTCGTCTGCCCGGCGCGGGGGGCGGCGGCCTCGGCGGCGAGAGTGGCGGCGTCCTTCTCCTCCGACATGCCGATCGGGCCTTCGCGCCGGCCGTCGAGGAACTGGGAGACGACCGGCTCCTCACTGGTGAGCAGGACCTCGCGCGGGCCGAAGGTGACCAGTTCGCGCCGGAAGAGCATGCCCATGTTGTCGGGGACCGTGGCGGCGATGTCGAGGTTGTGGGTGACGATCAGCATCGTCGCGTCGGTGCGGGCGTTGAGGTCGATCAGCAGCTGGGAGAGGTAGGCGGTGCGCACCGGGTCGAGTCCCGAGTCGGGTTCGTCGCACAGGATGATCTGGGGGTCGAGCACCAGGGCGCGGGCGAGGCCGGCGCGTTTGCGCATCCCGCCGCTGATCTCCCCGGGCAGCTTGCCCTCCGCGCCGAGGAGGCCGACCACCTCGATCCGCTCCATGACGATGCGGCGGATCTCCGACTCCTTCTTACGGGTGTGCTCGCGCAGCGGAAAGGCGATGTTGTCGAAAACGGACATCGAACCGAATAGGGCGCCGTCCTGGAACATGAGCCCGAAGAGTTTCCGGGTCTCGTATATATCGCGCTCCGGACTGTTCACCATGTCCACCCCATTGATGAGGACACGGCCGCGCTCCGGTTTGAGCAACCCTATGAGCGACTTGAGGAATACGGTCTTTCCGGTGCCGGACGGACCGAGCATCACGCTGACCTCTCCGGCGGGCAGGGTGAGTGTGACGTCCTGCCAGATCCGCTGCCTGCCGAACGACTTGGTCAGGCCCTCGACCACGACTTCGATTCCCACATCACCTCCCGGGGGATCGGGCCGGCGTACCCGGCGCGGCGCACGTCAGGCCGGTGCGACGCGTGATCAGCGCCGGCCTCCGCAGGTTACGGTCGAGTAACCTGGGCGGGCAAGAGCCGATTCCCAGTTTTCCCCCGGAGTTCGGCGGGGCCGCCGCCGACCTGTCACCGCGGACACAAAACCGCGCACCGGATTTGTCATCGGGTGAGAAACCGCCGCGTCGGCGAACACCCCTGCCGGACGACCCGCCTTGGCAGCGCATGACTAAAACGCTCCGCGGACCGCTCACTCCGCCGCAGATGTTTTCCGTTCCACAAAGAATCTTGGTCTGCTCCATTGTTCGGCTAAGTTTCCCGCAAGTAACGTCGATGCTCGCGGCCGAGGTTTCCGAGCCGCGGACCGTCCGTTCTCCCTCACTCAGTCAGAACGCGGTCCCCCTCTGCCGGCCAATCCACAAGGAGAGTCCCGGAGTCATGAAAAAGCCCATGAAGAGAATCGCCGTCGTGGCGGGCGCGGGTGCGGCCGCGTTCGGCATGGCCGTCGCTCCCGCCTCCGCGGTGCCGTCCACGGTGTGGACCGTCACCCCGTCCCCCGCCAACTACACGGCGACCAACAGCGGGAACATCGTGCTGACCGCCAACATCCCGATGACGTGCACGACGTCGACCGCGTCGGGCACCATGCAGAGCGCCACCGGCAACCCGGCGACGGTCGCCTCCATCAGCGCCATCAACTTCGGCACCAGCACCTCGCCGTGCACCAGCGTCCTCGGCAACGTCACCACCGTGGCGACCACGCCGTGGACGGTCGTGGCGCAGGACTACACCGCCTCGACGGGCGTCACCAAGGGCTACGTGGGCAACGTCAAGGCGAAGGTGACCGCCGGCGCCTGCGTGTTCAACGTGCAGGGCAAGGCCTCCGCCACCTACACCAACTCCACCGGGATCCTGGCGGTCAACAGCGTCTCCGGTGAACTGACCGTCACCTCCGCCTCCGGCTGCGGCACGGTGGTCACCACCGCCACCAAGCCCACCTTCCGGGGCAACTACGCGGTGAAGGTCACCGGCACCAGCACCATTCCGAAGATCGTCGGCACCAACCCGTAAGCCACGGGCGGCTCGCGGCGGTCCGGCCGGCGATCCCGGCCGGGCGCGCGGGCTGCCCGCACGTCACCGGGCGCGGCCCGCCGAGCATCGGAGCAAGAGATGAGGGGTTCCCGCAGCGCCGTCCGGCCGCCGGCGCGGTCCCGCGCCCGCAGCGCGGCGATCGCCGCGTTCGTCGTGCTGGCCGCCACCTTCCCGGCCACGGCCGTCGCCGTCGGCACGCAGGACGTCGACACCGCGCTGCCGTACGTGTGCGCCCTGCCGTCCGGGGAGCGCTCGGTGACGGTGCGGGTCCTGGCCGCCCTTCCCGACCGGGCGGACGTCGGCGAGGAGATCCGGCCGGCGGACGTCGCCGCCAGCGTCGAGTTCCCGCAGCAGGCGGTCGCGGACCTCGCCGCGCTCGGGGCGGCGGGCGTCCGGGCCGAGACCCGGCTCGACGTCGGCCTCACGCAGCACGGCGCCACCGCGCGCGCCACCTGGCGGGGTACCGGGGAGCCGGTCCCGCTGCCGCCGTCCGGGCCGCTGACCCTCACCGCGACGGGCGAGGTGCCGACCGTGACCGGGCACGGGGCGGGCGAACTCACCCTCACCGCCGGCGACCTGGCCGTCGACCTGGCGCTCCGCCCGGCCGACGGCGCAGCGGCCCCCGGCCCCACGGACGGCGCCACCGCCGACCCCGGCGCGGTCGCCGGCGCGTTAGGCCGCGCCCCCCGGCCGGCCCCGCGCACCCGCGGGGGCACCCGCCCCCGGGGCGCCCCGCTCCGGGGGCCGCTGGCCCCCCGACACGGACGACCCATAGGGCGTGCACCCGGAAG